>JADLCA010000656.1 GCA_020847495.1 Candidatus Hydrogenedentota bacterium
AACGACGGGGGATGGGGGAGTGGCGTATCTCAGACCGAGCCGAAAGGTGATTGGCTGCGCGTCAGCAAATGTGTATGGGAAGGTCACGATGCCGCGCCGTACGCTCGCGGGTTGCCCCGGGTGCCGCGTCAGCGCGCGAATGTCGCCGGCAATTGCGGTTCCATCAATTTCGGCCATGATCCCCATGCCCACCGGGAGCGTCGCTGGCGCAAACGGCACCGAAACCCGCACAAGGCGTTTGCCCGCCCGGTCAGGGGTTACGGTGATCGTGGGAAGCTCTCCTACATGCCCGTCACACACCCCCGTCGCTTCAACCGGCGGCTCCATGTGGCGGAACCTTTCCAGCCATCGCGCGGCTTGTTCGGCATCCGCGTACGCATGAATGCCAGCCAATGCTGCGAGTACCGTCGATACGAGTGTGCGCACGGGCCACATACGAAGTCCTCCGAGTTGACAGAAACTCCCCGCATACTATGCGTTTGACCCGGAAAATGAAATACGGGGTGCATCGTCTACCCACTCACTCCGGCCGCACGGGGACTTCGAACGCGAGTGAGCGCTTTTCACGCGGGTTGTGCATCGTGTAGACTGGGCGTACACGAATCCGCACCTTCAGGAGATGCGACATGCATACGCGCAGTACCCGGACCCTCTTCATGCTCATGACCATGGCAACCGCTTCCATGTCTATCCTCGCTCAGAATGCCTCTGAAGCGATGATTGACTTATCTTGCGCCACGATTGTGGCGGATGCGCACAATACGGTGAAACCCAAAACGGTCGCGATGCTGCAGGAAGAGATTGCTTCCCGAACGGGCCTTTGGCTGGCGGTCAGCGACATACCCCTCGATTCGCGGACCCCTACAATCATCCTGGGTGTGAAGGGCGACGTCCCTGGCGGCAAAGCTACCCCACCGGAAGGTCTTGCCATTCCCGGCAAGCCCGAAGGGTTTGCCATCTGGACCGACACGTCCAACATGGAAGCGCCCAAGGTCTATCTCATGGGAAACGACGCGCGCGGCACCCTCTTTGCCGTGGGACGTCTGCTGCGCCTGTTGACGATGCGCCAGGGCGAACTCACCTTGTCTTCTGCCACGCGCATTGCCACGGCGCCAACCTACGAGTTTCGCGGCCATCAAATGGGGTACCGGAACACGGCCAACACCTATGACCTCTGGAATATCCGGCAATATGAACAGTACATCCGCGACATGGTGATCTTTGGTACGAATAGCGTGGAGCTCATCCAGGAAGGCGATCCCTACGTCCGGGATACGCGTCTTCTTGCCATGAGCCAGTGGTCAATGAACCTGCGCATAGCCAAGTTGCTGGATGACTACGGGCTCGACGTTTGGCTGTGGTACAGCCTTCTGTCTGTCGTAAAGGACCCAAAGGTCTATCAAGCGGAACTGGATTTGCGCGAGGAGTTCATCCAGGAAATGCCCCGCATCGACGGCATCATGATCCCGGGCGGCGACCCGGGCGTGAACCATCCTGACGACCTCATGCCGTGGTCGGGTGATTTCGCGAAGCTGCTGCACAAGCGGTTCCCCAACGCCGGTTTGTACATCTCCAATCAGAAGTTCGGCGTCGAGGAGCGAGACGCGTTCTATGGTTACATCAATGATAAGCAGCCCAAATGGTTGGCGGGCGTGGCCTATGGCCCCGGGTCGGAGGATACCGTCAAGGTTCAGCGCGAACGCACTCCCAGCCAGTACAAGATCCGCCGCTATCCCGACATCACCCACAATATTCGATGCCAATATCCGGTACCCGGATGGGATGGAAAGCACGCACAGTCTCTGGACCGCGAAGGCGTCAACCCGCGTCCCGCGCACTCTCAACTTGTCCATAACGCGTGGGACGAATATGCCAATGGTTTCGTCTCCTACTCCGATGGCGCCCATGACGACATGAACAAGATGGTTTGGAGTTCCCTTGCATGGGATCCCAATGCAGGCCTCGACCAAATCCTCGTCGATTACGGACGTGTGTTCTTCGGAGAAGACCTGGGTCCGGAAGTGGCCAAAGGTCTCACAATGCTCGAAGACAACATGAAGGGCTTCCTGCTCACGAATGAAGGCATCGACGCGGCACTTGTCCAATGGCGCAAGATCGGCCGGCTGGGCGGACCCGAACTCGAGAATAACTGGCGCTACCAGATGTACCTGTTCCGGGCGCTGTTCGATGCCTACATTCGCGCGCGCCTCATTGCGGAAACCGAATACGAGCGCGAGGCCTATTTGGCGCTCTCGCGCGCTGGAGATGCCGGCGTTAAGCAAGCCATTGAAGACTCGCGCGCGGCACTGGCCCGCGCAGACAATAAGCGAATCCGGCCGGAATTGCGCGCGGAGATTGAAGAACTCGGCGTCAAACTCTTCAAGTTAATCGGCTTCCAGCTCAGCTTGGACGAACCTTATCTCGCGCGCAACCCCGAACGCGGCGCCCTCCTCGACAAAGTGGACATCCCGCTGAACGATCGCCTCTGGTTGGAGCGGCAGTTCGAGGAAGTCCTTGCCATGACCTCGCAAGACGAACAGCTCGCGCGACTCAACCTGCTCGTGAATTGGGAGAACCCCGGCCCAGGCGGCTTCTATGACGACTTGGGCAACACTGCCAAGCAGCCGCATCTGGTCCGGCAGACGCGTTATGAAGAGGATCCGGGATTCATCTATGGACCTCAGGAGTCTCACTTCCGCTCCATGGACAACAAGACCAAGCAGTTGGACAACACGTTGCGCTACTCCTGGCTCGACCAGTGCGAAACGGTCTACTACCAGCCGCTGCTCATGCACTATTCGGACTTGGATCCCAGTGCGCAGTACAAGGTGCGAGTCACATACTTCGGGCGCTACGGGAATCCCATGCGCCTTGTCGCGGATGAGAAGTACGAAGTTCACGGTGCGAACGAGGCCGTGCGCCCGCCGTGGCCTGAAGAGTTCGATGTGCCGCGCGAAGCCACACAGGACGGGCAATTGGACCTTGCCTGGCACCTCGTCGAAGGCCGTGGCTGTCAGGTTGCGGAGGTGTGGCTCATCAAGAAGTAGTTGGCCTCTGTTCAACCATCATTACGTGCACGGCAAGACCCAACAAGATCATGCCGCCCCCGGTCCATTGCATGGCGCTCAGGCGATCGTGCATGAGTGTGTATCCGAGAACGGCTCCCAATAGCGGCTGAAGAAACAGCGAAAGCGCTGCCGCGTGAACGGGAATGTGGCGCAGGCACGCCAGCCAGTAGGCATAGCACCCGGCCGTGGCAACCGGGCCTGCCCACAGGAGTGCTCCAAGGCCGCGTGGGGTGAACTGACTCGCATGAGGCAGGGCCCCCGTTACGGCAAGCTGTAGGCTCAGGCATAGCGCGCCTGTTGCCAGGGCGATTGCGAGAATCGCCACAGGGTGGACGCGGCGGACCATGTCTTTTCCGATGATGCTGTACATGGCTTCACCGGCCATTGCGGTCAGCAGGAGCATGTCGCCAAGAAAGTAGCTGGTGCTGCCGTCCCCGCCGGCGCCTCCGCTCAACAGGATGAACCCCGCGAGCGCGATCAACACCGTAAGCCAACGGCGTGCGCCGAGCCGTTCGCGCAAGATTATCCACGCAAGGACGATAGTGACCACGGGCTCCATCCCCGTAATCAGCGAGTTGTGCTTTGCCACGGATGCATCGAGCCCGTACGTGATCAACAGCGGCGTGAGATAGAAGACGATGGCCCCCATGAGTGCGGCGCGGAAAAAGACACCGTCCCCCGCGCTCGGCTTACCAGTCTGCTTGGGGGCGGCAAAAGCGAACCAGCCTATCCCAAGGACCGCCGCGCTCGCCGTGACGCGCAGCCACGCCACCTGCAGCGGCTCGAAATCCGCCAGCAGGTACTTGGTCATCACGGGATTGGCCGCCCACAAGACATTGGCGACGAACAGTCCCGCAAGAATCGGGATTCCACCTGCATGGCCGAGCCTCTTCACGGTTGCGGTCCGGCGGGGACGAACTCACGAAGGTAGTTGCCATCGACGAAGGCGTCGAGATAGGGCCTCAGGTAACTCAACGTAAACATGGCGAGCCCATCCATACCCTCTTCTCGCGCGGGTTTCATGTAAACGCCAATTTCGGGTGCGGAAGTCACTTCGCCGTGGCTCGTCTTCACACCGAGCGCAAACGTCATGACAGGGCGTTGCTCCACGTGCGCGATACACGCCACCGCGTCGCGGCAACGCTTGCGAAACTCGTCGAGATAGGCGTCTCCATAGTTCTTCGGGTAGCAGTATCCCGAGACGTTCACCACGTCGAGGTATCCGCTACGGACCCATTCCGGCCAGGTCTGCGCGACATAGTGCTCGCGCGAGACGTGGGCGCCCCAAGTGTACAAACCGATTTTGACCTGAGGACGTGTCTTCTGGACTCGCTCGTGAATCGCCCCCATCAGTTCGGTCAGGCACTTCTCCTTGAAAGCCTGCAATTGCACATCTTTGCGGTCGCGAACGTCATAGTCATGGCGGCCCGTCTCCTGAAGAAAACGTGCGCGCGTCTCCGGATCGAAATCCACGGGCTGGTTTGGATAGCGAAGATAGTCCAGCAAAAGCCCGTCAGGCCTATACCGCTCCACAATTTCGTCGATCACCGACAAGAGCCATTCCCTGGCGCCAGCCGCTCCGGGCGAGATATACCCCGTCGCTTGGCCTTTCGCGTCACGCAACGCCCACTCCGGATGTTCGGCCAGTATCCCCCTGGGGGCGTCGTGCCCGGAGATTAACATGGGCACCGCAGGCCAAACCTCCAGTCCGCGCGCACGCGCCTCGCGCACGAACACGCCCAAGGGGTCCCACTCGTCGTATGCGCGTTTGGAGATCACCATGCTCGAGTAATGCGCATCTCCGGACGACGTCCATGCATAAGGAAGAATGATGCGAAGTCCGCTGCGTTTCATGTCGTCCAGGGCCGCGCCGATAGACGCCTCGCGCTCTTCCTGGGTGCCGGAAGCAGGAAAACATTGAGGCATGTGCACGTACGCGGCAAGCCAAGGCTCGGCAAGTCCAGCATGACAGTAAGCCCACGATACGAGCATCAGCGCAACGGTCAGGCTCTTCCTCATTCCAAAGTCCCCGCGAACGGGCCGTAGATGCCGTTGCCGGTCCGCAACTCAAATGGCCCTATGATACCGGCCACATCACATGCCGAATCCGCAAGCAGTCGGCCATCCTGAAAGACCTTCAGCCGTCCCTCTTCGCACACAAAACGGAAGCTCGTCGCCTCCTTCCATGCAAATGCGGCCGCAACCTGCGCGTGCGATTCGAGCCGATGGACGCGACCGTACTGCTCCGGAGTCTCGGGGGTCATGAAACCGTGTTCCGCCGGGTTAAACGGCTTTCCCTGCTTGTTCATTGTCGCGATGTACATCGAATCACCCACGTTGGTCAGACTCGAAATACGCTGGCCCCAGTAGTTATAGGCGTCGCTCTTGCCCTTCATGGCGGCCGCAAACGGTTCCTGGTCCTCCTTGCTGAGAGCCGGTGAATCAAACACCCGCGCGACAAATTCCCATACGGGGTTGTCCGGGTCGTAGCGCCACAACTCGCCCCACGGCCCCACCCCCGCGTAAAGATACCCACCGTGGATTGCGAGGGTCTGCGCTTCGCGCGCGTTAGAGCTGACCTCCGCGGGCACCGGAATGGGCGTCTCGAAGAGGCGCAGGCCCGCCTCGTCATAGACATACAGGGAGCCCGTCGGATAGTGCCCAATGAACAGATCATCGTACACCCGCACCATGCTGTACGCCTGCCAGCTCTTCCCATCGGACTCACGAATGCGGCGTATGGCGCCGTTCGTATAAATATAGTAATTGCCGATGTTGGTCACCAGATGAAACTCGTCGCCGTACGTGCCGAACACGAAGATGCTCCCCTCCAGCGGAAAAGTTGCTGCGCCGTGCAGATTCGGGGGCAAAACCGTGCCCGGCGCCCACGAAATCACACTCAGGGTTTGCCCCTCGTAGTGAAAGATGAAGAGACTTCTTTTCGCGTAGTAGCAGAGGATCGATCCGCGATCTGATGTGTAGACGGCCTGCCCATCGTACGTGATTCGGTTGTTATAGAAGACCAAAGGCCGGTCATTTACATACTGCAGGCCACAGAATCCCGCGTCATCCGGGGCCCACTCCGGCGTGTATGCTTGGAGGCGGCCTTCGGCGTCAAGCGAACGAAAGCCTGCTGGTGTGCCAAAGCGGCTGAACGCCACCAGCCCGTGCTTGTCGGCCAGAGTTCGCGTAGCGTTGTATTCCGGTCCGTACGGGTTTCCGATGGGACTGACTTTCACGGGGGCATTTGGGGGCTTGCAGTAGAACACGAGCTGGCGCGCATTATCCCGGATGTAGGTCGAATGACCCTCGTCAAACCCGGCCCCGAAGCGCACCTTCCCGTCGCTGTCCCGGGCCTCGAAGAGGGAACCGAGCGATTGCCCCGCGTCGGCACCGAGGCGGACGCGCACAGTCGTGTCGAAAAGCGGTTCCCCGTAGGATGGCACGCCGGCCGCCAAAACCAGCGCAAGCGCATGTAGCCGCCGAGCGATCATGTTGTCTCCTTTCTCCGTACACAGCAACCGTCGGTTTCCCTGGCAATAGTAGTCGCGAAGCACATGCGGCGCAACGCTGTCTCGTGGTAGGATTCCCTGGAATGTACACAAGACTTGCCTGGAAAGGACATGGACATGAACCACCGGACGTTCAAAATTCATCGGATAATCAAGATCCTAGCTCCGGCGCTGCTTCTCGTTCTGCCTGCGATTCCTCAGGAGACCCCGCCCATGCCCACTACCGACCCCGGACTCAGCCAAGATGATGACGCCTACATGAACCGCCAGGCGGACGCTTTCCTGAAGGAGGTGAACTCCGTCCTGTTCGCGGTGCCGCCACAGTATCCGGAGCCGGATAGCCGGCGTCTCGCGCTGCGCCTGATCGATGCCGTCCTCCACGACACCTACGCGCCCAATCGGGTACCTCTCCAGAACTTCTACCATGAGCGCATGGAACGCGTTGCCGCGGAGCTGGAGAGCACACAGGTTCAGGAAGGTGCGGCCATCTGGAAGATATACAATCACGGATTCATCGTGCGCACGGCCTCCGTCACGCTGGCCTTTGACGTGCACCGTGGCGCCAGCCGGTTTCGGGTGGATGACCCGCAGCAAGGCAGAACCGCGGTGCAATGTCCCGGTTTTCCCATGCCCGATGCCTGGGCCGAGCGCATCGCCCGCCAGTGCGACGTCCTCTTCATCAGCCACAAGCACGGCGACCACGCGGATCCCGCCGTGGCACAGGCATTCCTGGCGCTGGGCAAACCTGTCGTGGCCCCTGTGGATGTCTTCGAAGGCAACGAACTGCAAGCCAAGGTCACGCACCTGGAACGTATCGCCCACGAGAAGCAGACGTTGCGTGTTAAGGACGGCTCGTTGGAGCTGAGCCTCGTCGTGTACCCTGGACAGCAGTACCAGGGCGAGGGCACGCTCAACAACGTTGTGCTCGTGTTCACGCCCGAGGGCATGTCGTTCGCCCACAATGGCGACGAAATCAATGACCCCTATCCCGACTACCAGGAAGACTTCAAATGGA
>JADLCA010000657.1 GCA_020847495.1 Candidatus Hydrogenedentota bacterium
CCGAGCGCGGCAGCACAAGACTCCGGGAACGCCAAGGTCTCTAACAGCCCCAATCACACTCCGGGTTCCGCTTTCCCTTATCGGGAAGAGGCTGCGGATAGGCACTGGTCAGCTTGTTTTCGATCACTTGAAGGACGCGCTGGGCCGCCGCGCTCGGCGAGCGAGGCGGTACCAGAGAGGGAGGCGCTCCTCTAGCAAGATCCTGTAGGATGGTGTCGTGTTCTTGACAGCACCTCCCGGAGAACGTCTGATGAGCGACGACGGCTCAGACAAGGCACCGCCAACCAAGGCGCTCACTGTGGCCGTGGAACAGTCGCGCGCGCTGGCGGAGACGGTCGCGAAGAATCCTACCCGAGCCGAGCGGCTCGCGGATTCGGCGGACCGGAAGGCCGGGCGCAACCGTGCGGCACTGACCGAGGTGTGGAACTATCTGACGGCGTCGATGCGGCTCCTGCGTGCGTATGCACGACGTGAGTATACGCAGATCCCGTGGGCAAGCATCGTGCTGATCACAATTCTCCTGCTCTATTTCGTCAATCCGCTCGACCTTGTGCCGGACATGCTCCTGGGCGGGCTGATTGACGACGCAGCCCTGATCGCGTTCGTGGCACGGCAGCTTCGCACCGACCTCAACGCCTTCCTTGAATGGGAGCGCTATTCCTCTTCCTCGCCCGCTTCCTCCGACACCCCCGGCCAGGCGCCGTAACCCACTTCCTGTTTGCGCGCGAGGACAGGATACGGCGTGTCGTAGCCCTTCACGGAATGCCAGATGACACGGTTGAAGGTGTCTTCGTCGGCCATGTCAATGTCGTCGAGCGGCATTTCCTCAGAGAGCATGGCGTAGTGCTTCTGCTTGCCGTGCAAGGAGGCCACCTTGGGATTCAGTTCATCCAGGGGGATGTTGTTGGGCAAATGCGTGTAGGGGGTCAGGTCGGGCGTGTCCATGAAGCACGCGTCCATGGGGGTTGCTGTGAGGTCGAGCTGATTCATCGGCGGGAGGCCCAGGATGAGTTCTATCGTGCGCAGCATGCTGCTCTGATTGTAGAAGGTGCTGTCCACAACGCCGCGCTTCGTGTAGGGGCTGATGCATAGGGCAACGGTCCTGCGGCCATCCACGTGATCGAGTCCCGCCTGGGGGTCATCCTCGACCACGAAAATGGCGGTTTCGGGCCAGAACGTGCTGTGTGATACGGCATCGACAATCTGGCCCAAGGCGAGGTCGTTGTCGGCAACCGCGGCCCGGGGCGTGGGATAGTCCGCGCGCGTGCCGACGGTGTGGTCGTTGGGGAGCAACATGATGATGAAGTTGGGCCACTCGCCCTTGGCTTCGAATTCGTGGAGTTCCTTGATGAACTCGCTGGCGCGGTAAACATCTTGCACTTTGCCCGGAAAACCGATGAACGTGGGGCACAGGTACGGTTCGAGGGTGTGAAGTTCCGTCGTGGCGCGAATGCTCACGGTGCGGGTTCCATTCTTGAAGTCGTTGTAGATATCGGTCCACGTGGCGCTGGCGGGTTCGATCTTGGCTTTGACGAACTCGCCGTAGTTGCGGAATGTCAGCCCTGCGCGCAAGGCGTAGTCCCAGATGAACCCCGATGAGGCGTAGGCGAGGGCATCGTCTCCATCGTAGGGATAGCTTCGAGAGAAGTCGCCAAAACTCTTCTCGATGTAGTCGGTTACGTAACCTTCATCAGTCCATTGGTGGCCGTCAGCACTGAGGACGCCATTGCAGTAGAAGTTGTCGAGCAGAACGAAGGTTTCCGCGAGGGCGTGATGATTGGGGGTGACTTCACGTCCAAACTGACAGAGTGCCGGGTCGCCGTTGCCCTGGGCCAGGTCGCCAAAGACCTGGTCATAGGTGCGGTATTCCTTTATGATATAGAGGACGTGCTTGATTGTCGAAACCTCACAGGGTTTCGCAGGCACGGGTACCACACGCTCCTGGACTTTCGGAAGATTCATGGCCTGATGAATCTTGGGGAGACGCATGTTGGCCGCCACACGGGTCGTGTACTCTTCGAGCATCGCCGCATCGGGGACCTCGATAAATGTAAGTGAGCCGAGGTGGTCATGGGAGTTGTAGCCCTTCCAACCTGATCCGAAGAGGTCCTTCTTCTCGGATTCGTTGGTCTTCTGAAAACGGCTGCCGACGCCTTTGGTGTTTGCCACACACAGTGTGTTGCCGGTAAGCAACACCGAGCCTGGGTACCAGCCGGTGGGAATGAGACCCGCTACACGGCCTTTACCCAAATCGACGACCGCAAGCGCATTGTTGGCGCCGATTGCCACATAGAGCGTGTCGCCTTCCGGTGAGATGGCCAAGGCGTTGGGCGCGCTGCCGAAAGGCAGTTCATCCATGGGCTTCACGCCAAGCGTTTTGATTCGGGCATTGGTGGCCGTGTCGATCACGGACACGGTGTCGCTGTTGGCGTTCGCAACATACAGGCGGGTGCCATCCGGCGAGAGAACCATGTCGCAGGGGTGGAGGTCCACCTCGATCTCGTGGATGGCCTGACGGCGCGACAGGTCAACCACAGACACGGTGCCCGTCGAGGCAATGCCTGTCTTCGTGTCGACTACGGCGCGGCTACCGGAAGTCGGGCCGGTCGTGTCGGCGTCGGTGGGGCGGTGCCCGCCCCAATTGCTCACGTAGGCGCGAGAGCCCGCGAGGACGACGGTGTAGGGGGCGATGCCCACAGGGATCTCGGCGACCAGCTTGCGTTCGGCAAGACTTACGACGCCGAGGCTGTTGTTGCGGCTGAGGGTAACGTAGGCGAGCCCGTTATCCTCGTCCAGCGCCAAGCCTCCTGGACTCGAGTTCTTACCATCGCCGGGGCCGGGTAGCACGATTTCTTCGGTCCACGCGAACATGCCGTCGGCCTGCTGCTGCGCCCCACGCAGGAAGTTCTCGGTGGCCGTGTTCCAGAGGGTACGGCCGTCACTGGACCACGCGACGCCGCGAAAACTGTTGCCTCTGGCGGGTAGTTTGAGAGTCTGGCGGATCTCGCGCGTGGCCATGGTGACGAACTCGATGGTGTTCTTGTTCTTAACAGCCAACAGGCTGCTGTCCGGGCTGAGGGCGAGGTCTCTGGGCGGCCCGCGAACAGGATGGTCTCGCCCGCAGGCTCAAGCCGCTGGGCCGTGCCCACGACGTAGGTGCCGTCGTCCTGGGGTCCCACCACGACCTTGTCCAGAAAGGTATCCGGACCTTGGCGCAAGGCTTCTTGGATACCGGGGGCGTGATAGACAGTCGCACAGCCCGCGAGGAGAAGCGCACACAGGATAATTGGACGGCGCATGGCAAGTCGTCTCCCATAGGTAGCAGAATTGGCTTTTAGAGGAGTGTATATCCCCCGGAGAAGGGGTTCAAACGCAGGTTGAGTATTGAATGCTCTGCGGACAGTGTGGTAGCGTTTATGCGTTCGTACACAAGGAGGCCCCCCAATGACGAAGCATGTGCGGTATGTGTCCCAGGCGCCCAAGAGTGCGGTGATCGGTCCGGAGCTGACAGTGCTCCAGCAGTTCTTCGCGTTTCTGACGAAGGGCAAGTTCATTCCGGCATAGTCCGGCTCAGCAGGATGTTACGGCAGGCCGGACGCCGAGCGTTCGGCCTGTTGTGTTTCTGCTGTGCGGAGGCAGGAACAAATGGTGGAGTGCCGTACGTTCAGAGGATTAGGGCCCTAAGGAAACCGAGCGCCGCGCGCGTCGCGGCCGGATGCGAAAGGACGAGAGCATGATAAGCAGTAGCCTCGAGAAAGCCCTCAACAAGCATCTCAATCTTGAGTTGTACTCCGCCTACGTTTACGCGGCGATGGCGGCCTACTTTGACAGCAAGAACCTGAAAGGCTTCGCCAGTTGGATGAAGATCCAGACAAGCGAGGAAATGGCGCACGCCCAGAAGTTCTATGCGTACATCAATGATGTCGGCGGGCGCGTGGTATTGGACGCGATTGACAAGCCCGCGGACGAGTACAAGTCGCCGCTGGCGGCTTTCAAAACCGCTCTGGAACACGAGCGCAAGGTGACCAAGGCCATCTACAAGCTGGTGGACCTGGCTCAGGGCGAATCCCACCACGCGACGACCACTTTCCTGCAATGGTTCGTGACGGAGCAGGTGGAAGAAGAAGCCGTGGCGGACGACATCGTGAAGCGGTTGAGCATGGTCGGCGAGTCGCCGGAAGGACTCTTCCTGATGGACCGGGAACTGGGCGCGAGGCAATCCGCCGGAACGGCGGGATCCGCAACTGCCAAGTAGTGCGTCACACACAGTTATTGAGTGCTCAGGGCCGCGCTTGAGGCGCGGCCCTCTTCTTTCGCCCCCGCGAACCGGTGGACAGGCGAATTCGCGAGGAGGAAGCCCGAGTACTCAGATATACGCGCCGCCGCGGTAGGCGTGGTCCTGTTTCATGATCACGTTTACGCAAGCGGGCTTGCCGGAGGCGAAGGCGCGCTGGAGGGCAGGGCGGATGTCCTGGGGTTGTTCGACGAACTCGCCGTGGCCGCCGAGGGCTTCGACGACTTTGTCGTAGCGGGTATGCTGCAGCAGCGTCGCGGCGGGTCGCTGATAGAAGGCTAACTGGGGACGCAGCATCTGGCCCCAGGCGGCATCGTTGCCGACAATGCCGACGATCGGCAAGCCAAAACGCACGGCGGTGTCGTACTCAAACCCATTCAGCCCGAACGAGCCGTCGCCGTAAATGATAAGCACGCGCTTGCCGGGATGCGCCACCTGCGCGGCAATGGCAAAGGGCATGCCCACGCCGAGCGTGCCCAGCGGCCCCGGGTCCATCCAGGCCCCATTCTTCGGGATGGGCACGACCTTGGCCGCCTCGGCCACGATGTCGCCGCCATCGCCGATGACAATGAGATCGTCGAACCCTTCCACAAACGCCGCGATTTCGCTGCACAGGCGGCTCGACTCGATGGGCACGGCATCCGAGAGTTGACGCGGGGTCCGTGTGTCTTCCTTCTCGCGCAGGGCGGCCGCGTGCGCACGGAAGTCGAGGGCGATGCCTTCGCGGTCCATGGCGTCCATCATCGCCTCGAAGCTGCATGCGAGGTTGCCGACGAGGGCCACGTCGCTGGCGCGGTTGTGGCCGATGATGAGGTTGTCCATTTCAAACTGGATGATCTTGGCGCCGACAGGAATCGTCTGGCCAAACTTCATGCGGAAGTCGAGCACAACGCCCGCGAGGATCACGACGTCGGCTTGTTCCAACGCTTCGCGCCGCGTGCGGTTGAAGAGATGCGGCGAATCCCGGGGAATCGTGCCGCGCCCCATGCCGTTTGCGTAGGCGGGAATGTGGGTCCTATCCAGAAAGGCGTTGAGTTGCGGCTGCGCGTTGGACCACTTCACGCTCGTGCCGCTCATCAGCACGGGGCGCTGCGCCTTCTCGAGAATGCGAAGCGCCGCCAGCACGTCATCGCGATGCGGCGTCAGGAGCGGAGGCGAGGTCGAGATCGGCGGATAGATCGCCTTGTCCGCATCGGCGCTTTCCATCAGCACATCCATGGGCAGTTCAAGGAAGGCCGGCCCGGGAATGCCCGAGACGGCATGGCGAATCGCGCGTTCGACGTACTCAGGTATGCGCTCTGTGTCGTAGCAGGCCGCCGCGTACTTGGTGATGGGTTTCATGAGATTGACGTGGTCCATCTCCTGCAGCGAGCCGCGGCCCAGGTTTACAAAGGGCCCCTGGCCGCCGATGCACAGGATGGGCGAATTGGCGCGCCAGGCATTGGCAACCCCGGTGACACAGTCCGTCACGCCCGGTCCCGCCGTCACGACCGCGACGCCGATTTTGCCGGGATTCACGCGGGACCACGCGTCGGCCGCATGCGTGGCCGCCTGCTCATGGCGCACATCAATGATGCGGATGCCCTCGTCCAGGCAGCCATCGTAGATGGGCATAATGTGTCCGCCGCTCAAAGTGAAGATGCAGTCCACCCCCGCCTTCTTGAGTGTGCGAGCGACGAGCTTCCCGCCGTGTGACATGATGCGCTCCTTCACTTGCGATCGACACTGACGAATACGAGACTTCACCTGTGCAGCAGATGCCCCGGCATCCGGCTTGGAATTCGCGGGGCGAGCCGCCATTGTATTGGGATATCGGGCGTGGCGCAACACGCCAAGCAGTCTTTAACGAGAACCGAGTGCATCCTTGTTGCGCAGGCGTCCTCGCCTGCATCTCTGAACTGCAGGCGGGACGCCTGCGCTACAAAGCCTGATTCTGTTGGAAGCTCCAAGGAGTGTGGAAAGTGAGTCGAGTGCTTCTCCGTTGGTCGATTGTCGTCGGCTGCGCGGCGCTGTGTAGCGCAGGCGAACCGAAACCCAATGTACTGCTGATCACCGTGGACACCTGCCGCGCCGATCGTATCGGGTGCTACGGCTACGGCCTCGCGCGGACGCCCGCGATGGATGCCATCGCCTCGGAGGGCGTCCGCTGCACAAACGCTATTACGAGCGCGCCGATCACCATGCCGGCACACGCGTCGATCATGACGGGGTTGTACCCGCCCGCCCATGGCGTGCGCGACAACGGCGCTTACGCGCTCAGCGATGACGCGGTGACCCTCGCGGAACATCTGAAGGACTCCGGCCACGACACCGCCGCGTTCGTGTCGGCGCTGGTCTTGAACCGGCGCTACAATCTCAGCCAGGGATTTGATGTCTACGATGACGACCTGTGGGCGGAGGACGAGCCCAAGCTGTTCATGATTCGCGACCGGTCCGCGCCCAAGACGGCGGAACGGGTGGTACGCTGGCTGGACGCGTGGTCCGCGAAGGAGCCACGGAACCCGTTCTTTGTTTGGGTGCACTTCTTCGATCCGCACCAGCCATACGAGGCACGGGTGAAGAATCGCCACCTCATTCCGACGGCGTACGATGCGGAGATCGCACAGGCAGACGAAGGAGTCGCCCGCCTCGTCGAGGCGCTCAGAGCGCATAGCGTGTACGACAACACACTCACAATCCTCACCGCGGATCACGGCGAGAGCCTCGGTGAGCACGGGGAGAAGACGCACGCAATCTTCATTTACGACGCGACCGTGCATGTGCCGCTGTTGTTTCGCTGGCCGGGGCGCATGCCCGCGGGGTCCGTGTACGAAGGGCCCGTCCGCTGCGTAGACCTCATGCCGACCGTGCTCGCCGCGCTTGGGGTGCCCGGAGCGGATCGCACGCAAGGCGCGGACCTGGGTCCTGCCCTGCGTGGCGATGTCTCCCCGCTCGCGTTGCCGCAGTACTCTGAGTCGCTTCTTTCGGAACTGGGTTTCGGAATGGCCCCGCTGTATGGCGTGCGGATGGAGGGCCACAAGCTGATACGCGCGCCGAAACCCGAACTCTATGAACTGCATTCGGACCCGCAAGAGTTGCGCAATCGCTACGGGGACATGCCGGAGCGCGTTGAGAAGATGAATGCCGAATTGGACCGCATTGCCGCTGAGAGCGCTGAGTTCGCAACGGCCACAAAGCAGAATCCAATGGACCAGGAGACCCTCGACATGCTCCAGGCGCTGGGCTACCTGGCCGGGGAGCAGGAGCGCGAGGACGTGAAGGGCATGGATCCCAAGGACGGGATCGCCCTGTACACAAAGCTGGAAGATGCGCGGCACCTTGCGCAAAGTGGCCGCTATACAGAGTCGGCGAAACTCCTGCGCGAGATCCTCGAGATTTCTCCGCGCCACGTGTCCGCGCGCAACGTGCTCGCGCTGGCGCTGATGCGTCAAGGCGATGCCGCGGGCGCGGAACGCGAGTACCGGGAGTCGCTCAAGACCGACCCGCAGCAGAGCCGCGTCTATTACATGCTCGGCTATTTGAAGCTCAAGGCGGATGCCTATGACGAGGCCGAGAAACTGTACAGACACGCGCTGGAGATTACGCCCAAGTTCGCCGAGGCCATGGTGCACTTGGGGTTTATCGCCGTGCAGCGCAATGAACAGGACGCGGCACGCAAATGGTATGACAAGGCATTGGCGGTGGATCCTGGCTTTCCGCGCGCACACCTTGCCTATGCGGACCTGTACTTCATCAGGGGCGACTATACCCGCGCGCTGGCTTCCTACAAGCGCGTGCTCGACGCGATTCCCGGCCACTTCGCAGCATTGCTGCAATCGGGTTTATGCGCGCAACGCACGGGGGACTTGGACAGCGCGCGGACCTACTTCACGCGCGCGGGCGAGCTGCGGCCCGACTCGTGGATTCCGCCGTACGATCTGGCCTGCGTGAGCGCGGTTGCGGGAGATCGGGACGGCGCGCTGGCGCAACTCGAAAAGGCGCTCGCGAAAGGGACCGGTGGCAAAGGGCTCGTGCAAGCACTGGAGACGGACACGGACCTCGCGGCCTTGCGCGAGTTGCCTGCCTATGTGCAATTGGTCAAACGGGCGCGTGAATTGAGCGGCGAGTGACACGACCGTCTTGAAGCGCAGGCGTCTCGCCTGCATCTTTGCTGCTCTGTCCGCCCCGAAGAAAATGCAGGCGAGACGCCTGCGCTACATGCACGCACGCCGATCAGGCGGGCGTATCCAAGCTGACGTCGAAGTTCACGAATGCTCTAGCGGCGAGCGGAATCACGGCGACGGCCATTCCCACCATCAATAGCCATGCGGCGATCACCGCGGGCACGATACCCGCCACGAGATTGACCACTGCGCCCAATCCTCCAGCAAGGAACAGTGCAACCGTGAGCAGAAGCATCTTGACAAGTATCAGCAGCAATTGCCGTCCGAAGACCTGGAAGTCACCGGGACTGAACGCCACGACTCGCGAAGGGAACACGAGAAACAGGGCGTTCTCCGCGCCGAACAACATCAGATTGAGCGGCGGCGCGAACAACACGGCAAGCAGAATCCGCTCCTGATTCC
>JADLCA010000658.1 GCA_020847495.1 Candidatus Hydrogenedentota bacterium
GAATAACAGCAGAGATTGCTGGCGACGGTCTGCTCGGTCACGGCGTAGGTGTCGAAAATGGGGCAAATGCACTCGACAGTTCCGGTGGCGTAAACGGCTTCTCCAGAATGCATGATTCCGGCACCCAGGGCGCCCGCGGGCTGGTCGTGGCCGCCCGTGGCGACGACGATTCCGCGAGGCAGGCCGATATCATCGGCGACGGCATTGGGGATCGTTCCCACCACCTTGCCGGAGGGAGCTGTATCGGGCAGCAGGGCGCGGTCCACCTCCGCGAGGGACAGTATTTCACTGGACCAGTCGCCCGCTTTCACGTCCAGAGCCATGGTCCGGGCGGCGAGGGAGTGGCTCATGGTGGGGGTGACGCCGAGACGGTAGTGAACGTAGTCCTCGTAGCAGAACCATTTCCAGGCTTTTGCGTAGACCTTGGGCTGGTTCTGTTTGAACCAGAGAATCTTGTTTATGGTGTACATACCGTGAAGGGGCATGCCGGTAATGCGGGCGAGGTCGAGGCGCGACTTCCGTTCGAGCCACCATGCCGGCATGGCGGCGGTGCGCGCATCGAAGGTGACCACGCTGGGCGTGATGCAGGAGCCATCCTTGCCGACGGCATGAACGGCTTCGCCCTGGGCGGAGAGGGCCATGGCGGTAACGGGGTCGGACTTGGTCTTCGAGGCGACTTCGCCCAGGACGTCGCGCACGCAGCGCCACACTTCCTCGGGGTCGAGTTCCTGCCAGCCGGGGCGCGGGGAGCGCAGGGGGTACTCGCGGTAAGCTGAAGCGATGACTCGGCCTTCTTTGTTGAAGGCGACGCCCTTGGTGCCCGTGGTGCCAACATCCAATCCCAAGAGACTCATAGATTTACCCCTCCCCATGTAACGCTTTCGCTATTTTGCGTATCATCGGCAGCGCTGTCAAACTTTGCGTAAAGAAGCAGAATCTTGCGATGCCACGGTCAGAAACAGTGCGAGTCCGCTGGAGTCGCAGATTTGGCTGGAAGCGAGGACACTTCTCTCGCGCGCGGATGAGCGTGTAGCGCGGGCGTCTCGCCTGCAATTCACTTTCGTCATGACTCTATCGCAACCTGGAAGAAATGCAGGCGAGACGCCTGCGCTACAAGATGAATAGCAAGACCTGCGAATTGACCGGCAGTACTGCTTACCCGCGCTGGGCGCCTGCGTTGGGGGCGTGGGAGCTTCCGCTTCAAGCGATGGCCTTCGTTGCAGTCAGCAACCTTGTGTTCATGCGCGTCTTGTTCGCGTTCTTCCTATCCGATGACTTCGGCATGATCGCGCGCGTGGTGGAGGACCCGCTTGCCTTCACGTGGGGCGAGACGCACGGCGGTTTTCTGCGCCCGCTGGCCGTGCTGAGTTTTGGGTTGGACCACGCGCTGTGGGGACTCGACCCGGTTGGCTATCACCTGACGAACGCGGCCTTGCACGGACTCTGCGCGTTCTTGGCCAGCGTGTTGAGTTGGGAAATGCTGCGGACTTTCGTCGATGATGCCCGGCACCGCAGGCGGCTAGCTACCCTCACGGGAATCGTTTTTCTGGTTCTCCCCTGCCACTCCGAGTCGGTGGCATGGATTTCCGGGCGGACGGACCTGCTGGCAACGGTATTTGGTCTCGGGAGTGCGCTGAGTTTCCTCGCGTACTTGCGGACGCCGCGCTTTGCGCAGGCGATCCTCTGCTGGACGCTCTTTTCTTTGGCGCTGCTGTCGAAGGAATCAGTTCTGACATTGCCCCTGCTCTTCCTGCTACTTGCCGTGGCCTCCCCCACTCCATCGCAATCAAAGCGCAGCATCGCGATGGGACTCGGCGGATGTGTGGCCGTGCTCGCCGGGTACCTTATGGCACGCCATGTGGCGTTGGGAACGATCATCGGCGGTTACGGAGCGCACGGGCATCTGGCCATTGACTTGCCGGGGATTGCCGATCGTTTGGTGCGGCACACGTGGCGCGCAGTCGCGCCGCCGATTGGCTTCGACGCGGGTCCCTACGTGCAGGCTCACTGGAAGTGGGTCTTGTTGGTGCTTGCGGTTTGCGGGGGGGCGTTATGCGCTGTGGGTGTCGTTCACAAACCGGTGCGCAAGAGCGTGCTTCCGGTAGGTCTAGCGCTCGCCTGCTATCTGGTTATGCTGATACCCGTGTTTACGCTCAGCGTGAGTACGGTCAGCACCCAGGGTGAACGCTTTCTCTACCTTCCTTCGCTGTTCGCCGCATGGGGACTCGTGGTGGCCATTGCAGGACTGACTACACCGGCACGAGCAAGGATAGTGCTCGTTGTGGTCTATGCCCTCGCATCGGGCCTGTTTCTGCTCAGACAGGTGGAGACGTGGCGAAGCGCCGGCGCCTTGAGCGAGCGAATCGCGAAGCAAGTGTCCGAGCACACGGCAGCATCTGACGCGAAGAGCGTGGTGCTTAACGTGCCTGCCGACCTGGGCGGGGCGTATGTGTTTCAGAATGGACTGCCGGAGGCCGTGTCCCTCCTTTCGCCGGTACCATTTCGACAAGCACCCGAAGTAGCCTCCGCACACGGCGTGCAGTCGGAGTCCGAGGCCGTGAACGTCACCTGGAACGCGGAAAACCGAGAGGTCGACGTCACGCTGACAGATCCAAGGTCAAACTTCGTCCGGCTCTTTGATGGGACGGGGCAAGGGCCGGCCCGCGTGCGCGAGGACGGGTACAGTTTCCGGCTGGAACGCGAAGGGGACGCGCTGTTCTATTACTCGGCAGGGGAGGTTCTCAAGTGGCTGCCTTGAGCGGACGAGAATCTCCTTGTAACGGAACGGCTTCCTGTAGGGCGGGATTGGTTCCCGCCCATCTTCGCTCTCGCCCGTCTTAAGAAGGCGGGAACCAATCCCGCCCTACGGAAAGCAGAAGAAGTTCCTCAAATCTCGCCCTTCAAGTTTGATCTTGAAGCGTCGCTGCGCGATTTCAAGACAAACCACCCCACCAACATCGCCAATGCAACCACCAGCAGAACCACCAGCGCAATATTGCGCTTGCGATCGTACCAGTGCTGCTCCGCGCAGGGCTGATACACGACCACATCGGTGAAGTTCTTCGGGAACCAGCGGCGCTGATTGGCCTGCTGCGCAATTAGACGATTCGGATTCCTGCGCACAAGAGCTTTGTAGAAGCGGTCTGCCGCCTTCGGGTCCTTTTTCAAGTACGTGCCGCCGAGATACAGGGCCTCCGCGGTCAACGGGTCATTGTCCGGCAGGAGTTCCGCTGCGCGCCACATGTAGTCCGCGGCCATGTAGCGGTATTCTCTTTCACTTGGAGTCTCGCGACTATCGCGAAGGCGCTGCTGGAAGTCGGGCATAGATTCCATGTGGCCACTCTTCTGCGGAGGTGAAACGGGCTCCAAGTTGAAAAGCGCATGACCCCAACCTTCAACCATGCGACCCAACTCAAACAATGAACGGCCGCGTTCGGTCGAAGGCTGGCTTTCGTCCGCCACGGCGGCCAAGTGCTTCCTCACATCTTGAGCCGCATTCCGGAGGCGCGAGTCTTCTGAGAGGTATTGCATCGCCTCATCCCATCGCCTCTCGCGTGCGAGGCGACATGCCAGAAGGGTCCGCAGGCGCTCAAGAGACACAATGCCTCCGTACTTTGGCAAGACGGGGTCACCCGACACAGTCAAGAGCGTCTCAGGCGGGGCATCCACAAAGGCCTTTAGCTCATCCACCGTCAGAACCTGCTCCGCAAAGAAGTCCACATCGTCGTTGCTTGCCCATTCGCAGACGAGTTCCAGAACTCCTGTGTAGTTGCCCTGTTGTAAATATGTAATAGCAAGATCCTGCCGTACCACATGCCGCACATGAACAGCCCTCAAACCCGATTCACTCCACTCGACCCGCCATTGATGACTTGCGGGGAACTCGCCTGTCAATTGCCTCAAGAGCAATGCACCCGCTTCAAGGTCTCCCGATCTCAGCAAGAACTTGGATCGCAGCCATCGTCCATAGGGTGACTGAGGATCACAGTGGTCAAGCCACCATTCCGCTGCATCCAATGCGCCGCGTTGATAGCAAAACCATGCCATCCGATCTGCGGAATCAATCGCTCCTTCTGGACGAAACTGTTCAAGCGCAGTCAGCCACTTATCGGCTAACAGTCTCTTGTCCGGATAGTCCGTAGACTGTGGATGCGCCATGGCCCATGCGGTCATTATCCTCCTGGCCAGATCGTCGCCGACCAGCGCGGGGTCGATCGGATCTGCCGACAGTGCCCTGCGACACACCACGCGAAGCGACTGGCTTCCACCGTTCGCGATCGCCGCATACCGATGAATGGCCTGTACATACTTACCGGCCAGCATTTCGCCCCGCGCTTGCCAACCGCCGCATTCAAGGGCCAGTTCGAGCGGATCGCGAAATCCTACTTCTGCGAGCCTCCGCGCTAACTCGAAGTATTCTGGCGCTTTGGCCGGGTCCAATTGAAGGTAAGTTTTGCCCAGCATGAACGCGGCCCATACACTGCGATACCTTCGCTGATTCTCAGGCAGTTTCAGAATGGCGCCAAAATGAATCACAGCAGAATCCCAGTCTCCGGCGTAGTATGCAGCCGCCCCCAGGATGTATTCGCGGAATTCCGCAGGTAGACGCATTAACGTAGCTTCGTACAGAGAGAGGTCGAAGGGTTTGAGGCGTCCAATATAACGTGTCTGTCGAGGCTGCTCCGGCTCCCCAAATGTTCCATAGTAGTAACTGTAACTATCCACAACGTACAGCCAATCGTTCAGGTAGCCCTTCAGTGCCATACGTATCGTGGTGTAGTCCGCAATGAGCGAATCGGCATCAGGACGCTCCTCAACCGCATGAGCGAACTCAGACAAATCCACATCGACCGTACGCTTGTGCTTTTCTAGGGAGGACTCCGCTTTCTCGTATGCGAAGTCCCATTGCTCATCATTGCCCATAATGATCCTGCACTCAATGTCAAACATGGCGGTGGGCATTTCCAAGTTCCGCGAAGTGTTGCTCCAATAGCCCCACTCAGCGACGTCAAAGGCGGACGCCTCCCACGATGTCAGCCCCAGCGCCAAGCAGAGCACGCAGAGTCCGGTTCTCAGTGAGCGAGATCTCCTCCCCATCGTGCACGAGGCATTTGGCGATGCGGACTTTGAAATTGAGGCGAATACGGTGCGGAGCATCTCCATTGTCCCCCTCCATAAGCCCCTCGCATGGGAGGCCCACTCGCCGGCCCGCGCGGGTGTCTGCTTTCATAGTATCGCAAGTGAGCACACACCGCAATAAACAGATGTGCCGCTTACCGAATGGAGAAGAAGCTCTCTTGTAGCATCCCTGCTTCCACGCCGGGCGAACTCGGAGCCCGAAGACGCCCGCCGTGGAAGCCGGGCGCTGTCTACAGGGGAGGTGTTCTCCTACTCCGCGCTGCCCACGCTGGGGAACCGTTGCAGCACCTCATCTCCGTGCATGATGAGCAGCTCATCATAGTCCTGCCCGCTTTCCTTATGGTCCACAACCTTGGCCGTCACGCGATTTCCCAGTTCGAAGACCGTGGTCTCCCTTGAGGCAAGATCCAGGGCAATGAGAGTATCTGCGTCGTTTCGTACAAACAGC
>JADLCA010000659.1 GCA_020847495.1 Candidatus Hydrogenedentota bacterium
TGAGGACGTAATAGTCGAACTGGCCGGGTTCGCCGCGGGACTGGTTGCGCCGGGGCTGGGCGAAGGCGGCCAACGCGACGATTCCAAAACAGAATAAAAGGCGCATGTTTTCTGGTAAACTAGAAGATACCACTCGAGGCCTACCCAGGAGTTTCCTTTGCCCGACAACGACAGCAATCTTCCGCCTAGTCAGCTACCTTTGGGCGGTGACGGCGCCAGGAATCTGATACCGATCAATATCGAAGAGGAGATGCGGCGGTCGTATCTCGATTACGCGATGAGCGTCATTGTAGGCCGCGCGCTGCCCGACGTCCGTGACGGGTTAAAGCCGGTTCACCGGCGCATCCTGTTCACGTTGGACGAGATGGGGTTGACCTATAACAAGGCGACGCGTAAGTGCGCCAAGATCGTGGGCGAGGTGATGGGTAAGTACCACCCGCACGGGGATTCGGCGATTTACGACACGCTGGTGCGGATGGCGCAGCCGTTCAACATGCGCTACCCGTTAATCGACGGGCAAGGCAATTTCGGTTCGATTGACGGCGATATGCCGGCGGCGATGCGGTACACCGAGGCGCGGCTGGCGCGGATAGCCAGCGCGATGCTGGAGGATATCGACAAGGAAACGGTCGATTTCCGGCCCAATTACGACGAAAGCGAAATGGAGCCGGAGGTTCTGCCGACACGGTTTCCGAATCTGCTGGTGAACGGGGCTTCGGGGATTGCGGTGGGCATGGCCACCAACATCCCGCCGCACAATCTGACCGAGATCATCAACGCCACCATCGCGTTGGTGGAGAATCCGCAGGCGACGCTGGCTGATCTGATGCAGCACGTGCAAGGCCCGGACTTCCCGGGCGGCGGTTTCATTCTGGGCCGGGAAGGCATTCTCAACGCCTACCGCAACGGGCGCGGCACGGTGAAGATGCGCGCGCGCGCGGCCACCGAGCGGGTGGGCAAAGACAAGGAAGCGATTATCGTCACGGAACTGCCCTACCAGGTGAACAAGGCGCGCCTGATCCAGGACACGGCGGCGATGGTGGGCGACAAGAAGATCGAAGGGCTCTCGGACATTCGCGACGAAAGCGACCGCGACGGGATGCGCATCGTGTATGAGTTGAAGCGCGGCGAAAACGCCGAGGTGGTGCTGAACAACCTGTACAAGCACACGCAGCTTCAGATGAACTTCGGCATCATTCTGCTGGCGATCGTCAACGGGCAGCCGCGGGAAATGGGCCTGGTGGAACTCATCCGGCGGTTCATCGACCACCGGTTGGATGTAGTGCGGCGGCGCACGGATTACCTGTTGCGGAAGGCGCGGGAACGCGAGCACCTGTTGCTGGGCTTTCAGCGCGCGCTGCGGAACATCGATGAAGTGATCCGGCTGATCCGCGAGTCGCGCACACCGCGCGAGGCGCGGGAGGCGTTGATGAACTTGATCACGCCGGAGGAAGCGGCGGAGTACGCGGCCTTGATCGCGGCGGGCGAGTTGGGTCCACGGTTTACGGAACGCCAGGCGCAGGCGATTATCGAACTGCAACTGCAGCGCCTGACCGGGATGGAACAGCAGAAGATCCTGGACGAACTGGGCGAGATCCAGCGCAAGATTGCCGAGTATCTGGAGATTCTCGGGTCGGACAAGGTGGTCCGGCAGGTGATTGTGAAAGAACTGAAGGAGGTCCAGAAGGACTTCGGCGACGAACGCCGGACGGAGATTGTCGACGATCCGGGCGAGATTGTGCTGGAAGACCTGATCCAGCAGGAAGACGTCGCGGTGACGGTGACCCGAGGAGGGTACCTGAAACGGACCCCGGTGGACACCTACCGGCGGCAGTCGCGGGGCGGCAAGGGCCGGATTGGGATGGGGACGCGGTCAGAGGACGTGGTGGAGCACCTGATTGTGGGGTCCACGCATTCGCATCTGCTGATCTTTACCAGCAAGGGCCGGCTGTACTGGCTGAAGAACTATCACATACCCGACTCCGGCACGACGGGCACGGGGAAGAACATCTCGGGGCTGATCGCGCTGCAACCGGATGAGACGGCGAAGGCGTTCCTGTGCGTCTCCGAGTTTGTTCCGGACAAGTACGTAGTGATGGTCACGCGGCAGGGAGTGATTAAGAAGTGCGAACTGACGGAGTTCAACAATCCGCTATCGCGCGGGATCATCGCCTGCTCGCTGGACGACGGCGACGAGTTGATACTGGCGCGCCTGACTTCGGGCAATGACATGATTCTGATCGGGACCCGGGAAGGCATGGCGATCAAGTTCAACGAGTCGGACGTGCGTCCGATGGGCCGGCAGGCTCGGGGCGTGCGCGCGATTTCGCTGGATGAGAGCGATGTGGTGGTGGGCGCGGAAGTGTTCGCGTCGGACGATGAATTGATCCTCGCCATCTCGGAGCAGGGCTACGGCAAGCGCACGAAACTGGCCGACTACCGGCTGCAGACCCGCGGGGGTAAGGGCGTGATCAACATGAAGACCACGCGGAAGACAGGGCTGGTGCTGGGCATTCTGGCGGTGAAGGAAGACTCCGACCTGATGATCATCACCAAGGACGGGAAGATCATCCGGATCGAGTCGAGTGAAATCCGGCAGGCGGGACGGTCGACACAGGGCGTGCGCCTGGTACGGATGGAGGAAGGCGATTCGGTGGCGGCGGCGTCGCTGGTGCCCGAATCGGAGAGCGAGAACCAGACGGATGGTCAGGGCGACCTGCCCTTGCAGTAAAATTCGAGTATGGCTGCGTTAGTTTCCCTCACCACGGGTCCGGCCACGTTGGATCGCGAGTTGCTGCTGGCGAAGCAGGAGCGTCTATTCGAGATCCTGCGCGGGTTAGGACGGGTGATTGTTGCCTATTCGGGTGGGACGGATTCGGCTTACCTGGCTTGGGCGGCGCACCAGGTGTTGGGGGACCGCGCGGTGGCCATTACGGCGGATTCAGCGTCGATACCGGAGTCGCACAAGCGGGACGCGGTGGAATATGCGCGGGTCTGCGGCTTCCGGCACGAATTGATTCCGACGTTCGAGTTCGAGAACCCCGACTACGTCAAGAACGACAAAGATCGCTGCTTCCACTGCAAGGACGAACTGTTCACGCGGTTGGAGACGGTGGCTTCCGAGCGCGCCGTCGGCGCGATCATCTACGGCGTGAATAAAGACGACCTGGGGGACTACCGTCCGGGGCAGTCGGCTGCGAAGATTCACCAGGTGAAGGCGCCGCTGGTGGAAGCGGAGCTGACGAAGGCGGAGATTCGCGAGTTGTCGCGAATGGCCGGACTGCCGTTCTGGGATCGTCCGGCGGCGGCTTGCCTGTCGTCGCGGATTCCTTACGGAACGCCGGTGACCAAGGAAACGATCAAGACGGTGGAAGCCGGGGAAGAGGCGTTAAAGGCGCTGGGCTTCCGGCAGTTTCGGGTACGCTATCACGGCGAACTGGTTCGGCTGGAGATTGCCCGAGAGGAGTTGCCGAAGGCGTTTTCATTGGAAATGGCGGGGCAACTGACGGCGATCTTCAAGCCACTGGGCTTTCATTACGTGACGCTGGACCTGGAAGGCTACCGGCAGGGATCGCTGAACGAGGCGATCGGCGTCAAGAAAGCCGCGCACTAA
>JADLCA010000660.1 GCA_020847495.1 Candidatus Hydrogenedentota bacterium
AAACAGTGGTTTTATGCCAAAGCACGGCAGCGTTTCGGGCCGTTTACCGCGAGGGCCTTGGCGCAACTCTACGAGCAGGGGGAGGTCCAGGACAGCGATCTGGTGTGGGCCCCGGAACTGGGCGACCAGTGGCAACGCGCGGAGCTCGCAAAGGAGCGGTTCCTCCACGCGCCTCCGCCCCCACCGCCACGCGAAAGCATGACGCCCGTCGACCGCTATCCCTCATACAGCCCGCAAGCGGACATGCACGCGCCAGCGCGGTTCGCTCCGCGCGAAAGGGATTTTGAGTACGCGAGTTTCTTCGCGCGCTTCGCGGCCATCGTACTGGATGGCATCATTCTGTTTTTCATCATGATACCGGTGGGTATCCTGGCCTATGTGGCCATGGGTAGACCCGAAACGCAGGCAGACGCGGAGGCCCTCGGCAACACCGTAAACGGCCTTTCCGTGCTCATCTATTGGCTGTACTTTGCCGGTCAGGAAAGCGGCAGCCGCAGCGCCACCTTCGGCAAGCGCGCGATGGGCCTGTACGTGACGGACCTCAACGGCGATTCAATTTCGTTCTGGCGTGCCACGGGCCGCCACTTTTCCAAGATCATCAGTTCACTCTTGTGCTTGGCCGGGTATTTCTTTGTCTTCTTCACGCCGCGCAAGCAGGCCCTGCACGACATGATCGCGGGGTGCGTGGTGGTCAAGTAAGGTTACCAGGCTGAGCCTGATCGGACGGATCAGACGGCTCGGACCGACCGGACGTTCATGCGTGACAGCGGCCTGCGTCCATGAATTCCTCGATGTTTTCCGGAGGCGTCTCGGCGGGGAGATCGCAGCCCGTGCTCAAGATGAAATTGGGGTAGGGCCTCATGGCTTCCAACAAGTCCTCGACACTCCTGCGAACCTCGTCGCGGCTGCCCGTGAGCATGGTTGTGGCGGGACAGATGTTCCCGATCACCGCAACGTCTTTGGAAACACGCTGCGCCACGGCGGGCAGGTCCACGCCCGTGTGAGCCGCGTCGAGACTGATGCCATCCACCCCGGCCGCGGCCATAATCTCGACGACGTGCATCGTGTTGCCGCAGGTGTGATAGATCGAGTTGACGCACGCGCCCCGGCACAGTCCCGCGATCTTCTGCACGTGCACGGCTGAGAAACGCTCGAACTGTTCGGGTCCCAGCATGACCGCGCTCGGTTCCAGAACGCACAGAACCTGCGCGCCCGCGCCGATGAGCTGCCGCGCGTAGGTGGTGATGGTTTCGCGCGTGAAATCGCACAGCACATCCATCTCGTCCGGCGCGCCCAGGCTGGCCATGGCGGCGTCATCGGCGCCCATGATGAGACCCGCCAGCGAGTAAGGCCCCGCCACGTACGCGCCCACGAGCATCTCCCGCGGCAACTGCGAACGCATCCGCCGGACTGTCTCGACGTAGCTCATGACCCGGCTATCCGACACGATGTCGATGCCGCGCAGCGCGTCCAGCTCGCCGTCTGAAAACGGTTGTTTGGGGACCGTGGCGGAGTCGTCGCGCGGGAAGATTGTGTAGCGGCCCAGGGCGTTGGCCTCCACGGAGAGGTCCATCAAGGGAAAGATGAGGTCTGGCTTGTAGCGCTCGGCCAGCGCGCGGACAGCGCGAAAGTGCATCCAGTGGTTCTGCTGGGCCACCTTGATGTTGGTGCCGATCATGCCGATCCCCGGGAATCCCATCAGCGGCGCGACAAGACGTTTGCCTCGTGCAAAGGCGTGATGTGCGAGTGACGCAATCGAGTAGTCCTTGGCATTCACGACGACCTCTCCCGTGGTTCCCCCATAGACGTGGCGGGAGTCGATGCTAGCCCGGTAATCCGGGGAATGCAAATGGCGCGGGCCCCCACTACGAGAACTACATGAGAACACGCCCTAAGCCGTGCCGGGGAATCTTGAGCGCTGGGAGCGAGGACGCCAACGCATTCTCAGAAACACGACTATTTGCCTCTTCCGTGCTGCCTCGCTCTCCGAGCGCGGCAGCACAGGACTCCATTTTGCCAGAAGGCAGTTGGGCTGACCAAAGACCTCGATTTGCGAAAGCTACCCATAGGCTGCGGGTGTCGGGAGGCTTTCACTTGACAGCAGCGGTGTGTTGCCGCGCTCGGAGAGCGAGGCAGTACGGAAGAGAGTGCCGTTCCTGAGACCTGATCTATCTTGGGACTGATTCGGGTACGTGCAAGCCATCCAGAAACTCCGGCGTGATGATCTTTCCAAGCAAGAAGAACTTGCGCTCCGGGTGCCAGAGCACATTCTCGCCACTCCGCGTGGTGAAGCTCGTGTAGCCCCCGATATCGACGCGCTTCAGCGGGCCGATGCCCTTGCCGTCGTTGTCCATCAACATCTTCGATTCACTGAACCAGATCGGCTGCTCCGCATCCGGGCGGTACTCACCGACGGCGATGAACGCGGGACGCCGGTTGCTCTCGAGTCCGCCCGACTTCCCCGGATCCTTGCCGCCGAAGGCGGGGTGATGAATCAGCAGGTAGCGGCCGTCGGCCATTTGGTAGATGGGGCAGCCGAAGAGCGGTTGCAGGATTGGCAATCCATAATCCTCGCGCAGGAGGGGCCGCGGCGCGCACCACGTCTCCCCGTCGTCCTCCGAAAGGCTGTACCAGATGTAGGCGCTCATCGTGCGCATCGTGCAGAAGAGGCGCTTGTCCGGCAGTCGCACGAGACTGGGCTCTTGTGCGATGCTCAACAAGGGGTTCGTGTAGTGCGGCACGCGCAGCGCCTGCTTGTTCGACGCGAACCACGAGATTCGGAAGCTTGCGGGTTCGGGATTCTCGTCGATGTTTTCGAAGCGCATGAACTCGACGACCGACTCGTTGGCTGTCCAGTCCTTCGTGTGCGGCGGCGTGCGCACCGCGGGACTGACCCAGCGCGTGAAACCCGTGAACCAGCGCCCCTGCAAATCCTTGATCGGGATCTGCCAAACGATCCAGTTGGAGGGATACTTCGGATCCGGGTGATCGTACATGCTGCGCGCCATCGGCACCGTGCCGGGCGCCGACCACGTCGCGCCGAGGTCGTCGCTGTAGATCGCGTCCATGGTGCCGGTGATCTGATGATGGTAATCGGCGATGCCCTGGTACTGGTTATAGACCACGTAGATGCGGCCCGACTTCGACACCATCGGGAAGGCCCA
>JADLCA010000661.1 GCA_020847495.1 Candidatus Hydrogenedentota bacterium
CTGGTCAAGGCATCCGCGGGCGGCGGCGGCAAGGGCATGCGCATCGCCCACAATGATGTCGCGTTGCAGAAGGCTGTCGGCATGGCCACCATGGAAGCCCAGGCCGCGTTTGGCGACGGCGGGGTCTACCTGGAGAAGTTCGTCGAGAACGCGCGGCACGTCGAGTTCCAGATCCTCGGCGATGAGCACGGCCGCATCATCACACTCGGCGAACGTGAATGCACGATTCAGCGCCGCCACCAGAAACTCATCGAAGAAACACCCTCGCCCCGGCTCACGAGCGGTATGCGCGCCAAGATGGCGAAGGCCGCGTACCGCGCC
This sequence comes from Candidatus Hydrogenedentota bacterium, assembly GCA_020847495.1. GTDB lineage: Bacteria > Hydrogenedentota > Hydrogenedentia > Hydrogenedentales > SLHB01 > JAHDWY01. The sequence goes on from JADLCA010000661.1 coordinate 322, forward strand.
GCGAAAGCCATCGGCTATTCCAACGCCGGGACCGCCGAGTTTCTCGTCGCACCGGATAACCAGTTCTACTTCATCGAATTCAACGCACGCATCCAGGTGGAACATCCCGTTACGGAGGCAGTCACCGGGATCGATCTGGTGCGCGAGCAAATCCGTATTGCCGCGGGTGAACCGCTCAAGATTTCTACCGTGCGCCCCATGGGCCACTCCATTGAGGCGCGCGTGTACGCCGAAGACCCCGACGCCAACTTCGCGCCGTGCCCCGGCGTGGTCACGCGTTGCCACATCCCCGGCGGCCCCGGCATCCGGGTTGACAGCCACCTCTTTCCCGGCTATGCCGTGCCCCGGTATTACGATTCACTGCTGGCCAAGGTGGTTTCCTGGGGCAATGATCGCGATGAGGCGACCCGGCGCCTGGCAGGCGCGCTTTCCGAGTTCACGACAGTCGGCGTGAAGACCACGGCAAACCTCTGCGCCCGGATTCTCCAGAGCGATCGTTTCCGCCGTGGCGACCTGTCCCCCGAGATGCTTGATCAATTCATCGCCAAATCGCGATAGTATGGGGATGACTCTGCGGAAGCCGCGCTTTCGGGCTTCTGCCCCGGCGGGGTTCCGCCAGAAGGAAGGGGTATCATGAGAATCGTCCAGACCATCATTCAGAAACTGGCCTGTCTCGCGGTGCTTGCCAGCGGCGTCGCCGTGTTGTTCTTCAGCGCCAGCGACCTGTATCGGATGCTTACCGTAGACCTGCCGGGATCAAACGAGTACGTGCGCCTGGCGGTTGCCTGCGGTGTGGCGGCACTTGCGCTGTTTGCGCTGATTCCTCTGGGCGGCGGCCGCAAGAAATCGAATCAGATCAAATTCGATGGGCTCACGATCCAGTTGGATTCGGTTGCGGCGACGCTGAACAAGACGGTCGGCAAGCTCCCGATCATCAAGAAGGCCATCGTGCACGTTCAGCCGAATAAGGCGGCCAACAAGGCCCTTGTGGTGGCGGATGTCAGCATCATCAAGCCTGCGGACACAGGCGCAAAAGAGACCGGCGACCAGTTGCGCGTCTACATCGACGAGACGGCACGCCGTATCCTGGGTGCGGACGAGATTGAAAACGTTGACGTGAACATTGTCGGCATTGATGTCGACAAGAGTGCCGCCCCAGTCGACTGGAAAGAACCCACGCCCGCGCCCACACCGGCGCGCGCCGTCGCGGCGGCCGCGGAGGGTTTGGTCATGTCGCAGGCGGCCGCCGAACCAGCACCCTCATCCGATTTGGTCACGTACGAAGAGTCCGTCAGCGCCGTCGAGGATGAAGAAGAGTCGCTGACTGGTCCGGCGGATGAAGATGAGGAAAAGCCTCTGCCGGTCGCGTGGGAGGATGAACCAGAAGCACAGGAAGCTGCGCAACACGGTGAAGATCCGGAAGCGCCACTCGACGACGAGATCGAGATCGTGGACGAGAATAACACCTCGTTCGCCGAACTTGCGGACGACGAGCCCGCTGGCGAAACGCAGGCCCCGGATTCCAAAGACGCCGAGGATATGCGCCGCGACACCTTCTGAACCGGATAGGTCGCGCCGGCCCTGGGCATCGACTTGAAACATGCGCATAGGTTGTGCGATAGTGCAGTCGCGCCGTAGGCGTGATTGATTGCGGTGGAATTGTACCCGCCGCCCGGAGGAACCGTGATGCCGTCATATCGTCTTGCCCACCGTCGATGGCGTCACTATATCCATTCCTGATTTTCCCCGTATTTTCGTTCACGTTGTCCGCGTTTCCATAGGTCCTGTAGGTGGAAGAACTGCCCTGTGGGCGGCCACTCCCGGGACCGGAACCGCAAACCCCATTCAAACTGAGAGTCATGAACCGTGTTGAAAGGAACGACATGAAAGCCGAAGGCAGCAATCCCGTCTCCCTGAACGACCTGATCAAACTGGACGACCAAGGCCTCATCGTGGCCGTGATCCAGCATCATCAGACCGGGCAGGTGCTGATGGTCGGCTACATGAACCGCGAGGCGCTGGAGGTCACCTTGCGCGAAAAGCGGGCCTGTTTCTGGTCCCGCTCGCGCAAAACGCTGTGGCGTAAGGGCGAGACGTCCGGCAACGTGCTTCACGTCGTGGAGATACGCACCGACTGCGACGCCGACGCCCTGCTCGTGAAATGCGACCCCGTGGGCCCGACCTGCCATACGAATGAAACCAGTTGTTTCTATCGAAACGTGGCATTTGACGGATCCATCACCCTGGACGGGGATGGCGTGGCCCAGGCATAACGGCAACGTGATTGACCCCGGAAGGCCTAGACCTCTCCGGCGTGCATAAAGGAAGACAACGATGATTCATCCAACTCTGGAGGAATTCCAGCGCATCGCCAAGCCCGGTTCGGTGGTGCCTGTCTACCGGGACGTGGTGGCCGACCTCGAGACCCCCGTCACCGCGTATATGAAGATCGCGAAAGATCAGCAGTACTCCTTCCTGCTCGAAAGCGTGGAACGCGCCGACAGCATCGGGCGCTATTCCTTTCTCGGGGCCAACCCATCCATCATCTTCCGGTCCAAGGGCCGGAGCGTGACGATCGTTCGCGATGGAAAGGCATCCACTTACGAGTCGAATGATCCGCTCGACGAACTGCGCAAGCTTATGGCGCAATACACCCCGGTGCCCGTGGACGGCGTGCCCAGTTTTCATGGCGGCGCGGTGGGCTACATGTCCTACGATCAGGTCCGCTTCTTCGAGAAGTTGCCGGACAACAATCCGGACACGCTGGACCTGCCCGATCTGTATTACATGATCACCGATACCATTCTGATTTTCGATCACGTGAACAACCGCCTGAAGATCGTCTCCAACGCCCACGTGCAGGGAGACCCCGTCGCCGCGTACGACGCGGCCGTGCGCAAGATCCACGATTTGAATCACACGCTGAAACAGCCCTTGGTCGTTTCCACCGAGCGCATCCATTCCGGCGAGGTGAACACGGAGGTTAAGTCCAGCTTTACACGCGACTCCTTCTGTGAAGCCGTGCGTAAAGCGAAGGAGTACATCTGCGCGGGGGATATCTTCCAGGTCGTGCTGTCGCAGCGCTTCGAGCGGGAAGTTTATGCGAGTCCCATCAGCCTGTACCGGGCCCTGCGCTGCATCAATCCCTCGCCCTACATGTTGCTCGTGCGCTATCCGGACGTGACTCTTGTGGGCTCCAGCCCGGAGGTCATGACGCAGGTGCACGGCACACGCTGCATGGTGCGGCCTATCGCGGGCACGCGGCCGCGCGGCGCCTCGGTGGAAGATGACCTCGCGTTGGAAAAAGACCTGCTCGCCGACCAAAAGGAAATCGCCGAGCACGTCATGCTCGTGGACCTCGGGCGCAACGACGTGGGCCGGGTCAGCAAGCCCGGCACCGTGTTCCCCTCGCGCATGATGACCATCGAGCGTTACTCGCACGTGATGCACATCGTCAGCGAGGTCGAAGGCACGCTGAAGGACGACGCCGACGCGTACACCGCCCTGCGCGGCACCTTCCCCATGGGGACCGTCAGCGGCGCTCCCAAGATCCGCGCCATGGAGATCATCGATGAACTCGAACCGCTCCGCCGGGGTCCCTACTCCGGAGGCTGCGGCTACATCAGCTTCAACGGCGACATGGACACCTGCATCATCATCCGCACCATGATCCTCAAGAACAACGTCGCGTACGTGCAGGCGGGCGCGGGCATCGTCTACGACAGCGTGC
>JADLCA010000662.1 GCA_020847495.1 Candidatus Hydrogenedentota bacterium
GGAAGAGGTCGCGCCATTTCTCCATCGGAAGCGGGACTTCCACGTCCGGCAGGATGCCATGCTTGTTGATGGTCACGTCGGCGGGCGTGTAATAGAGCGCGGTCGTCAGGCGCAGCGCGCTGTCCTTCGGCCGCCGCAGGGGGATAATCGTCTGGACGCTCCCCTTACCGTAAGTCTTCATGCCGATCACCACCGCTCGCTTGTAGAACTGCAATGCGCCGGTGACGATCTCCGAAGAGCTTGCCGTCTGCTCGTTCACGAGCAAGACCATCGGCATGCTTTCCGCAATGACCGGGTCCCGCTCGGTGTACAAGGTCATTTCCTCGGCAACCGTTCCATCGCCTTGGATACGGCCCTTCGTATACGTCACTTTGGTGCCCTTGGGCAGGAACAGTTCCGCGACATCCTTGGATGCCGTGAGCAATCCGCCCGGGTTCCAGCGGAGGTCGAGGATTAGCGACTGCATCCCTTCAGCCCCGAGTTCTTTCATCTTCTGAGCGATCTCATCCGCCGTCGTCTTCTTGAAGTCACTGACTCGAACGTAGCCGACTCCGCCGTCCAACACGCGCGATTCCATCACGCTCTCCAGCGGAATCTTCCCTCGGGTCACATCGAATTCCAGCATCTCCGGACGCTTGCCGGGGTCTGTGTATTCGCGGAACACCGTCAGATGCACCACCGTACCCCGCGCCCCGCGGATGTGGTCCTTTGCCTCATCCAAGCCCATGCCTTGAGTGGAGATGTCGTCGATCTTGACGATGATATCTCCTCCCACCAGCCCCGCCTTGACCGCCGGAGAGCCAGGCAGCGGATGGAAGATGACGATATTCTTCTGCTCGTCCAGCTTGATTTGCACCCCAATGCCATCAAACTCGCCTTCGGTCTCTTCCGTGATCTCTTGATAGATCATCGGCGGAACGTACGAGCTGTGGTCATCCAGCGAGTTCATCATTCCGATGAGCGCGCCCTCCACAACCTTGTCCGCGTCGGGCGATTCCACATAGTTCTTGATGATCTCGTCAAGGACCACCGCGATAGGCTCGATGGTCGTCACGATGTCGGCGGTATTCTCTTCAGCCCCAATTCGGGCGACGAATCCATTCGAGAGCGCCAGCGCCGTCAGGACGAGGAAGAAGAACAGACCCATGAACTGTGAACGAAAGCTTCGCATCCAAGCTACCTCCGGACAGCCGTCCGGGCGCGTCACGGCGCCCAGGTTGGCTCAGCCACACATGGCGAGCCTTCTCACGACTATAGCAGAACCCCGCGCGCGATTGCGACTCCCGGAGCATCGGCGCTGCCCGGATCATCGCAGAGAATCACGCCGCACTCAGCAGCTCCCATAGTTCCTATTACTCCCATAATTCCCATCTCAGCGCCACTCGCGCAGACGGTACGAAAGAACGAGGGGCCGGGATGCACCCCGGCCCCTCGCCATCAGGGCCTACTGATCACGCCACCTCAGGGGTGTGCGTGCTCATCGTGAGTAAGCTCGTGAAAGATCAGGCCGCCCTCGTTCACGGGGAACTTGGCCCCGTGGAGCCCGGAGTACTTCAGAAACTCCACGTGCCCATCCATATACAACACGTTGCAACCGCCTGGTACATGGTTGAAGTGCGACGCATCGTCTCCGGAGATTTCATCCCACATGACCGGCAGCGTGGATTGAGCGATCGCGCTGCCCGCGGGATTGTTGATGTCGGTCACGAAGAAGCGCTCGATCCCTTCACGCAGGCGTGAGAACTTCTGCACTCCGCCGATGGGCGTTGTGAGTTCCCAATCCGAATCGGCGAGGTCGACATCACCGGCTTCGATCGCTTCGCGTAGTTCAACGCCCTCGGTCTCGAGGGTTTCCAAGTCACCAACCGTGTCGATCTCGGTCTGGAGCGTACCCGGGCTGAGTCCCCAGGGGATGTAAACATACGGATGTTCCGCGATTTCGCACGGTTCCACAATCCCGTTATTAGAAAAGCCCGCAACCTCCTCCCAGTTGCTCGACTGCGTATTGCCTTCATCCCATATTTCCAAGGCCGTGCTTCCGCTCGCCGAGCTGGGACAAACCAACACGTTCCAATCCGTCAAGTACTCCGGGTACATCTCCGTGCCATTGAACATGGTGTTGAACGGCTGGATGTCCCCATCGCAACCGAGCGTTTTCATGGAAGGGTACTTCTCGCCGTCGCTTTCGCTGCTGTACATCTTGAAGATCAGCCCCAGTTGCTTGAGATTGTTCTGGCAACTGGCTCTGCGGGCGGCTTCGCGCGCCCGTGCCAGCGCCGGCAGCAGTATTGCCGCGAGAATCCCAATAATCGCAATGACCACCAAAAGCTCTATTAACGTGAATCCTTTCCGATTCATGGATATGTCTCCTTGTTGTTCAGTCAAGTGGGCGCAGGTGCGGGTCAACGCACGACACTACGCCGCCCAGCTAAAGTCCTGAATGGGGATGTGAAGATGGGACTAGACTGTGACCGAACGTGGGGGGCCCCGATGCGATTCCGGGGTGGGGGCCAGGTCGCTCCACCGGAGCGAAAGGTAGGTGGGGACATCTGTATTGGCAGTTTCCGCAGCCAGCGCGGAAACTGCGCTGGGATAAGGAACCAAGGCTGCCATGCCCAGCAGTACGCAGAATGCGCATGGCTCACCGCTTGTGCTCTGAGGGTTCGGTGCGCCCGGAGCCGTGTGCGCGTGCGTAGCGCAAGGCTGTACGACGAGCAACACTATCTCGTGCAGCTCGGCCACTGCGAACATGGCGACGAGCAGCGATGCTCCGAATCGGATGTACCGCCTGTTTCTCATGCGTGTTCCTGAACCATCCTCATCTAAACCCTACCTTGCATCCGGTTTTTTTGTCAAATAAACCGGTATGAAAGGCAATCTCGTTGAGAGTGTCCTGCAAGATTCCTCGATAGAAACGCGCATACCAGCCGGCTCTTGCGCCAGGGGGAAGTGCCATCCTTACTTTGAAGAGGGCGGGAACAAATCCCGCCCCACTGGGAGCGCCGGCATCCCAGCCGGCACTTGAGTAAGCTCACAGGGCTTTCTTGCTCACTGCTTAGCTACTCCACTTCAGGTCGTCCTTGACGAACCTCAATGCGTCATCCGCGAACGCCCCGATCCTGCATGCTGCTTTTCGCGATCACTTTCACTACACTACGTGCGCGCCGATGCCGGAGCCGCCGTTATCATGACCGCGGCATGGCATCGTGGCAGAGGAAGCAGGAACATGACCGATTCGGAACGTTGCCCCGCCCTGACCTTGCCGCAGTGGTTTGCCCTTTTTGCCGTGCTCGCAGTCGCCTTAACCCTGCGCGTCTACCGCATCCAGACCGAAGCCATGTGGTACGACGAGATCTCAAGCTACGCGCACCTTGATGCGCCCTCGCTACGCGAGTTCCTGACACGCGAGCGTGTCAACGACGCCGCCATGTTGCCTTTGTACTTTACCGTCGAGTACTTCTGGGCGAATGCCTTCGGCGGCTCCGTACTCACCGTGCGGGCTCTTTCCCTCATCTGCGGCATGGCAACGTTAGTCATGTTGTATCTCCTTGGGCGTCATGTACACGGACACACTGCCGGACTCGTGGCCGTGTTATGCGCCGCGTTTTCCAAGCTGCTCATTTACCAATCCCAGGAAATCCGCGTCTACGCCCTCACGATGCTCCTGGCCCTCGTCTCTTGCTACGCCTTTCTGCGTGCCCTGGAAAGCGGCAAGCGCCCCTGGTGGGCCCTGTACCTCACGGCCAACGCGCTCATACTGGTCACCCACCTCTTCGCCGTGCTCCTTGTCGCCGCGCAGGGGATTTATCTGCTGCTCACGCGCTACCGCCAAGTCCGTCTGTGGCTGGTTTGGGGTGCCGTCCACGTTCTATTTGGCGCGATGCCGCTGCTGTGGATGCTCTCCACGGACTTCGACGCTTTGCAGCGGCATACCGAATGGATCCCGATCCCCAACATCCACCGCCTCGTGTGGGCCTATTACTTCGTGTATGCGGGCAGCAAGCTCGACGCGATGGACCTGGTGCGCCACCTGCCGTGGGGGATTCCCGTCCACCACCTGCTCGGTCTGGCCATGATGGCGGCTGTGTTCTGGGCCATCCTCCATACACTCAAGGTGAATCTGCTTGGACCTCCAGATGCGGCGCGGCGCTTTCGATTCTCATCCCTTGTGTTCCTGTTGCTATGGCTCGTCGTGCCGCCGTTTTCCCTCTTTGTGATTTCCCGTCTCGGCAGGCCGTGCTTTATTGAACGCTACGCCGTCTACTCGTGTTTCCCGCTTGCTTTGCTGGCGGGAACCGCAGTGGCTTCCGTACGGCGGCCGGCTGTGAAGTGGACTGCATTGGCGCTCCTCACAGCCATTCTCGCAGGCAACATGGTCGACCTGTGGCGCCCCATGCGCCCAGACTGGAGAGCCGCCCAGCCCGTGCTCCAGCACCTTCGCGAGGCAAACGCCCAAGTCTTCAGCCCTAAATCGGACTTCGGCCCCGCGGTCATCTACTACGCGGATGCCGGCAAGATGTTCTTGAACGAAGGGCCGGACTATATCGAGGCGGCGCTCGCTCACGCCGCCCAAGGCGGGAACGCCGCCATCGCCATCGTCGAAGTGCCGGGGGTCTACAACTCCGCAGATGTCCGTGCTGCCCTTGATCGCGGCGGAACTCAATACGCTGAACATCATTACGGCGGCCGCTGGGACGTCTTCATCTGGGATCTGTCTATCAGCGAAGGACAACCGGCAGGGGCTCTCGATCATTTGGACTGACCCGTCCGGTCCGGACCGGTCATATCCGCTGCAAGCGACAGGGGATGCCGGGTCCCGCCGGGCGGGGGCGCGCCCGAGATGCGCAAGTTGGCTGCCTCTGGTATACTTGTACGAGGAGTGGAGTTCCGATCTGGTGGTGATTGGTTTATACGGGCTCCGGCGCGCGTGGCGGCTGGACGCGGCGACCAGTGTTCCGGGGTTTATTCGCCGGCGTTTTTAGGGGTATCGAATGCAGAAGATCTCTGTTCGTGCGCTCATTCCGGGCAGAGCTTTGGACGGTCCTCTCTTTGACAGGCGCGGGCGCCTCCTCCTCGCCGAAGGAAATGTGCTCACCCTGGACATGTTGTCCTCCCTCGTCGTATCCGGCATAAGCTTTGCCTTCCTGGGGCAGTGGAACGCCGATGCGGTCGATGAACTCATGAGCGAGGATCCCGTGCGCGATTTCCGGCGCCAGGCCCACGCGGTGATGGATGCCCTGGCCTCCGAAATGGAGGAGGAACTCAACGCCACGGCATGCCTGGACGTCCAGCCAACCGGCAGTCCGTTGGCTGCCTCGGTCGATGATTCATTCCAGGCGCGCCGCACGGAAAAACGCTTGAGGGAATGGCACGCGATTATCCACGAGGGCGTGTCGCTCGTCGAGCATGTCATTCGAGGCGAGATCGAATCCGAACGCGCCGGTGACGCCGCCGTGGCGCTCGTAGCGCGCCTCGTCGATATCTTTCAGAAGGACCGCAGCCTCCTGAACGGAATCGTCGGGCTCCGCACTATCTCCGATTACCACTATCATCACGCCTTCAATTCGGCCGTGCTCGCAATCAACATCGCCACTGCCATGGACTACAGCGTCAATCAGGTCCAGGAAGTCGGGCTGTCTGCCCTGTTCCAGGATCTTGGCATGTCGATGGTCCCCGAGCAGTTGCTCAACGCTCCGCGTGTGCTCGACCCGGTGGAATTTGTGGATGTCCAGAAACACACGGTTCTGGGCCTTTACCTGCTGGAACGCATTCGCGGCCTTCCGGCCTGTGCCCGCCTGGCGATGTACCAGCACCACGAGCGGGCGGACGGTTCGGGCTACACGCAGCGCCGTGAACGCGTGTGGATCCACAAGTTTGCGCAGATTGCGTCCGTCGCTGACGTGTACGACGCCCTGACCTCCGTCAGACCCTGGCGCCCCGCTTACATGCCCTACCGTGCCATGGAGTCGGTCATCAAACTCGCCAACAAAGGCCGGTTTCAGTCCGATATCGTCCGCGGCTTGCTCAAGTACCTGTCTCTCTTTCCCATTGGAAGCTGGGTGCGCCTCACCAACGGCGAGATTGGCAGGGTGGTCCACACCAATGGCCAGGCCTACGACCGTCCCACCGTTTCCATACTCATCGACTCCAATGGGCAATCCTGCTCGCGCCCTACCACCCGAAATCTCGCTAAGGAAAGCGAAGTACGCGTTGAAACGTTCATGAATGACGAAGGTTTGCCGCGGGACGTGGTGGGTTTCTAGTCCGCATATCTACCCGCCCCCCGCATAGCGGGCGGTGAGATATGTTCTAGCAATGGCCCCCAGGCTCACTGGATAGGTTTTCTCACACGCAAATTGTGCAATTAAGGTGGACGTGCCAGGGTCCTGCAAACTGCTGAATCAACTGGGATTGAGAGATCAGCGGTGCGTGCGTGTGAGAAATCCGGGCTAGCCGCGCCATTCCCCGACTGGGGCTGTTCGCCAAGCTCAAGATGCGTGTGTCAGGCGGTTCTTTTCGGGGTATTAACTGATAAATATACTAATTCTAGTCGGCATTTCTACCCGCCCCCCGCGTAGAGGGCGGTGAGATATGCTCTAGCAATGCCCCTCAGGCTCAGCGGATATGTCTTCTCACACGCACATTGTGTAAGCAAGGTGGACGCGCCAGGGTCTTGCAAACTGCTGAATCGACTGGGATTGAGAGAACAGCGGTGTGTGCGTGTGAGAAATCCGGGCTAGCGGGTTTTCGGCCTCGCGAAATGCCGTCCGCCCCTGTCCCGAGCGTGTTGCACGCGCCTTCATCTTTATGCTAAACTGTTGTTCGTCAATGTGCGATTTGACGCAAGAGTGGGTTCGCGCCCACTCTTTTTAGTTGTGGTTGAGAGGAGTGTGGTGGCCAAAGAGGATGTCATCCGGCGCGCATGGGGTGAATTGGAACCCCATCTCCAGGAGCAAGGTTTTGAGCTGGTTGAAGTTGAATTCGGTCAGCACGGTCATCTCTGGATATTGAGACTGTTCCTGGACAAAGAAGGAGGAATCACGTTGGACGATTGCGCCGAGGTGTCCCAAATGCTGAATCCCGTGTTGGACAGCATCAACCTCATCGACGGCGCATATACCCTGGAAGTCTCTTCGCCCGGATTTGATCGGCCCGTGAGGAAGCCTGGGGATTTCGAGCGTTTCGCGGGCGAACGTATCAAGATACGTACCCAACTGCCAGTGGAAGGCCGGAAGAAGTTCACCGGCATCCTGACCGGAATCGCCGGAGACCTCGTCACGGTGGATTGCGATGGGACGATCTTCGGCATCTGTATCGACAACATTCAACGGGCCAACCTGGACCGGTAGACGGTCGGGAGTCGAGGTGTAAAGGTGGACGGCAAGGACCCGAATTTGCAGGTAATTCTGCAGCAACTGCAGGCGGAAAAGAGTATCGACCGCAATACGCTCTTGGAAGCCATTCGCAGCGCCATCGAAACCGCGGCGCGCAAGAGCTTTCATCCGGCGGCGACGATCACCGTGGACATGGATCCGAAGACGCTCGCGTTCAAGGTCTTCGAGATCCGCACTGTCGTCGAGGAGGTCGCCGATCCCGCCAAGGAAATGGCACTCGATCAGGCGCAGTCGCTCAATCCCGACGCCCGCGTCGGCGACCTGCTGAAGCTGCCCACGGAACCCAAGGATTTCGGCCGCATCGCAGCGCAGACTGCCAAGCAAGTCATTATCCAGAAGATCAAGGATGCCGAGCGCGAGAACGTCTATGACGAGTTCAAGAAGCGCGAGGGCGAACTGGTGACCGGAGTCGTGAAGCGGAGCAGCCACGGAAACCTTATCGTATCCGTGGGACGCGCCGAGGCCATTCTGCCGCAGCGGGAACAGTCCCCGCGTGAGAATTTCAAACCCGGTGACCGGCTCCGCGCGCACCTTCTCGAAGTCGAAAAGAGTCCCCGCGGACCCCAGATTGTTCTGTCCCGGACGTCTCCCGAGTTGGTGCGTTCCCTGTTCGACCTGGAAGTGCCGGAAATATACGACGGCACCATTCAGATCAGGGGGATTGCTCGCGAACCGGGGAGCAGGACCAAGATTGCCGTGACCTCCAACGACCCCAACGTCGACGCCGTCGGCGCCTGCGTGGGGATGAAGGGCTCGCGCGTGCGCGCCGTGGTCGAAGAACTCTGTGGAGAGAAGATTGACATTGTCCGCTGGAGTGAGGATCCTGTTGAGTTGTGTGGAAACGCGTTGAACCCGGCGGATATTCTCGACATCACGGTGGATGATTCGGCGAAGTCCATCCTCGTCATCGTGCCCCACGACCAATTGTCGCTGGCGATCGGCAAGCGCGGCCAGAATGCCCGTCTTGCCTCAAAACTCATGGGATGGAATATCGATATCAAGAGCGACGTGGAGCTTTCCGGAGGGGGAGGCGCGCAACCTGCGGAACAAGCCGCCCATGCGGCTCCCGAAGGTTCGCAGGGTGACGCAGTCGAGGCACCGGGCCTGGACGGCACCGCCGACGGACCCGAGTAAGCCGCAGTCAGAACCAGAGGAATTTGGGAGACCAGGTACATGCAGACTGTTTCCAGCTTAGCCGATCGTCTTGACGTGTCCCCGGAGTGGGCGATCGAGCGGCTGCGCTACATGCTCATCGAC
>JADLCA010000663.1 GCA_020847495.1 Candidatus Hydrogenedentota bacterium
CAAGCAATAAAAAGCGACCTGACCGGGTACCTGCCGCATCTTCAGATGTGGTGCGCCCGCCACGATAATAGACGTAACAAGTCTGTTTTCAAACGCCTATCAACGGAGGTCATGCATGAGCCGTCGGCTCCTCAACGGCAGTCACAAAACCGGTAGCCCGATCCTTCTCGCTGGACGCCACCCGGCAGGGGTGCTCGCCACGCTGCTCTTTTGCGGCTCCCTGGCAGCGCAGTCGATCCCGCTCCGCCAAATCAACGAACAGGTGGTCAAACTGGTCGAGCAGACATCGCCGTCCGTCGTCCTGGTGATGAGCAACGCCTACGGACCCCTTTCAAGCGAGGACGGCGGAGGCGCCGTAGTCTCCCTGCAGCAATCGGCGGGGTCCGGCGTGATCCTGACCGAGGACGGCTACATCGTGACCAACCGGCACGTCGTGGCCGGCGCCACTCGCATCCAGGTCCGTCTACCATCGCGCGAGAAGGCAGGATCCAGTATCCTCAGACCGCGCGGCAAGATCGTTCCGGCCCGCGTGATCGGCAGTGACGAGGAAACCGACCTCGCCTTGCTGAAAGTGGACGAAAATCAACTGCCGTTCCTGAAGCTTGGCGACTCCGAAGGCATTCGACAGGGCCAGATGGTTTTTGCGTTAGGCAACCCGCTCGGCCTGGAGGACTCGCTGTCAATGGGTGTTGTCAGTGCAGTGGCGCGCCAGTTACGTCCGGACGACCGGGTGATCTACATCCAGACAGATGCCGCCATCAACCCCGGCAACAGCGGTGGACCGCTAATCGATACCGAGGGCCAAGTCATTGGTATCAATACATTTATCCTGTCGCAGTCGCGAGGCAGCGAGGGTCTCGGTTTTGCTGTGCCGAGCAACATTGTCCACTACGTGTTTGATGAGTTGAAGCAGCACGGCAGCGTTTCGCGCGGAGACATCGGCATCGAAGCACAGACCTTGACTCCTGGAATGGCCGCAGGCTTGGGACTTCCGGTGGAAAAAGGTGTCATCGTCGCGGACGTGACTCCCAAAGGACCCGCCGATGTCGCCGAGGTGAAATCTGGTGACATTATTCTGGCGATGGACGGCAAGCCGATGGAGAACGCCCGTCAGTTCCATGTGAATGTCTATTTGCATCACTTCGGCTCCGTCATGACGCTCGATATGCTGCGTGAAGGCAAGAAGGTTCAGGCCAAGGTTGTGGCCCTGGAGCGTGACGATAACCCCGATCGCTTCGCGGCCATGGTCAGCGAACAGTTGAATCTGGTGCAGCGATTGGGCGTACTGGCGATGCAACTGGAAGAGAAGGTCCTGGCCAGGCTTCCGCCACTTCGCAAATCTTACGGCATTCTGGTGGCTCGGCGGTCTCTGACGGCGATGGGTTCCATGACGGATCTGAAAACCGGCGACATCATCTCGGCAGTCAATAACCAGCCTGTCTCAACACTGAAGGAATTGCGCGACATGCTGAATGAAAGAAAGCCCGGCGAGAATGCGGTGCTGCAAATCCAGCGCGACGGCAAGCTTCGGTACGTCGAAGTTACACTCGAGTAGCCATTGGTAGAAGTTTAGCGCGGTACTGGCTTATGCCAGCCCGTTTCTAATATCCCCTTTCAAACCGTGCATGCCGTTTTCCGGCACACGGCTTAACGATGATCTTCTGGGTGTGGCTTGCGCCGGGTATTTCACCGTGCCCATCAATCTGTGCAAACCCATCCCGTGTAGCTGATCGCCGGTGAATGGTGCCCGCTTCGTTGGCCGCTGCCCGCCCCGCCGGTATTGCCAGCGGCGCAAGCTCATCACCACGAAGTAGTCCATCTTGTTGAACTCCCGGTCGGCATTCCCCGTCCGGAAATAGTTCCCCCAGCCGCGAAGCACGGGTGTCAGTTCCGCGATGATCTGCTTCACGTCTTTCCCGCTCTGCCGCTTGCCGGTCAACTCTCGTACGCGATCTCGGAGTTTCTTCGTCGCCTTCGGGCTCGGCCATCGCTGCATGAAATGCCAGCGAGGGTTCCGCTGGATACTCCGCTTCTTGCGATGCGTGCACCCTAGAAATACGAAGCTCTCTTTGCCGCGTCTCAAGTCCACCAGCCGCGTCTTCACTGGATGCAGCGTCAGACCCAACCGGTTCCTCACCAGCCCGATCCGCCGTAGCGCTTCCCTCGCCGCCGATGCCGAGCGGCACATCGCCACCAGATCATCGGCGTATCGAACCAGAATTCCAAGCTGGCTACACCGCGCCGCCCAGATCCGATCCAACTTGTTCAGGTAGATATTGGCCAGCAACGGCGAGATTACTCCGCCCTGCGGGGTTCCCGCCAGCGTCTCTCTCACCGTCCCGTCCTCCATCACGCCCGCTTCCAACCATTGCCGGATTAACTTCAGCGCCCTTCGATCCGAGATCCGCTCCTTCACCAACTCCATCAGGGTCTCCCTCTGGATGTTGTCAAAGTAGCCTTGAATGTCTGCATCGACTACGAAGTTGTGCCCCTGGTTGCCGGCTACCCGGATCGCTTCCAGGGCTTGCTGCGGGCTCCTCTTCGGCCGGAATCCATAACTGCACGGCTGGAAATCCGCCTGTCGAGTAGGACACCGGCGCGGATCGCCTTTAGGCTGAGGGTTTCCAGTTTCACTCTTTCGATGTGTGAAGTGGGTTCCCAATTCAGCCATGGACGACGTTTCCAATGCCCCCTCTAAGATTCCGTACGGCGGGTTTTCCCCAGTACGGCTCCAAGACAGCGGGACGGATCTCTCTTGCGAAATGCCCTTCCCCGTCGCCGGGTTTGACGCTTCGTTTAGTGCTCGCTCGGCTACTCGATCGTTGAATCCCGTTGGCCAGAGGCATGTCGGGACAATCCTCACCTCTACTCGCACGCCGCTGCCCCACGGGCCCTTTGCTCCGCCAGGGTTATGTTGTCCCTCGGCATCATCGCTACTACGACCCGATCCGCCAGTCTCATGCTCACCCCACGCCTCATCCATACGATTTGCGCGTGCGGCCTTGCGAGCGCGAGACCTTCCCTGCTTTGGGTCATTCACCATTCACCTCGTGCCACCACCAATACGCCGGGACATGCACCAACTGCTCTCGTCCGTTTCTTCGCTGGTGCCCATTGGCCTTCGCCCATCTTTGGGAGGCTCGGCTTGTCCGATATCCCGCAACCCGATTCACGCGGGGGAGTCTTTCGACGCCTATAGGGTGTTCGTCTCCTGCGGCCCGAGGTTTTGCTAGCCCTCCTATCGAGTCGGACCTTGCGGCCCCGAGGACGTTTGCATGGGCTTTCGCCGACCGGAGTCGCCTCCCATCAACGCCACGCATTGCTACGCAGCCAAACCGGACAACTGCTGCGGCGGGACTTCCACCCGCTTGGTCAATGCCTTTACAGGCTGCACCAAAGATCGGCTCCATCACGAGCTTCGTTGCCATCTGCACCACCCGGTCCCGCACCGTCGGGATCCCCAATGGCCGCTGCTTCCCATCTGCCTTCGGTATGTATCGCCGCTTCACCGGTTGCGGCCGATATCGGCCTGCCCGCAGCGCCGCTTGAATCTCCGCCAGAAACTCTCCCGGTCCTCGTTCTTCGATCGCCCGGATCGTCTCCGCATCCACCCCTGCCGCGCCACCGTTGCTGCGCACTCGCCTCCATGCTTCCCACAGAACGTCACTTCTGTAGATCCGGTCGTACAGCGCATGGAACCGCCGCGTCTTACTCTGCTTGGCACACACATATAGCTTGCGTTGGAGTTGTCGTACTTTTTCATTGGGGGTGTTGGCTGTTTCCAGCATGCCCTCGCACTTACCTCCTCACAAGCGTGATCAAAGCAAGGCCCCTTCCCTCCAGCGCGTTGTCTTGCACGCCTTCTCAGGTACTTCGGACCTCTCGGACTCCCTCCCGGCTCCGTGCGCTTTCAGCCTTCCGGCCTTATACGCCCGGTCTTTGCCTGACTTGGCTGCCAGGTAGGGTCTCTCCTGTTCCGCG
>JADLCA010000664.1 GCA_020847495.1 Candidatus Hydrogenedentota bacterium
ATGCGGTCCAGAGGAGGAAGGGCTTTGATCTCACTGGCGGCCATCAGCGCCTTGCCTTTGCGCCCATAGTAGAGCGGCTTGATACCAAGTGGGTCGCGTGCCAGGAGCAAGCCGTTTGAACCGGCCAGCGCGAATGCAAACATCCCGTCCAGCTTGGGCAACATATCTTCTGCCCATTCTTCATAGAGATGCACGAGCACTTCCGTATCGGAACGCGTTCGAAAGGTGTGGCGGGCCTCTATCTCACGCTTCAACGCGAGATGGTTGTATATTTCTCCGTTGAACGCGATGGCGAGGCTTGCGCGTTCATTGAACATGGGCTGTTTGCCGCCGGCAACATCTACGATGGCAAGCCGGGCATGGCCAAGCGAAACGTCTCCAACGCGGGTGACACCCTGTCCGTCCGGGCCACGATGGCACAGCCGGGCGAGCATCTCTTGAATGAGGCTTTCGGATTGGGGTCCTGAGGCTGCCGCAATACCGCACATCAGAATGTCCTTTCTACCGAATGCCGAGTCTGGCGAGTCGTGACTTCTCCCGAAGGGGTCTTCGCGTTTTCGGATGAATCGCTTCCCACCCACCATTGACGCACGCGGTCAGGATCTTCCCACACAGGTGGGGATTGCCACGGAAGTGGGGCGCGTCCAGCAAGCCAGCCTGGATGGCGCGCGTGAGGACTTCGGCGTCGGACCACGGATCGTCGAGGTCGTTTCCCAACGACCGGATTCCCTCCAGAAGGGTTCTTGCTTCGCGAATCAGGTGCTTCTTGCGAGCCTGCACCTTGGGGTCGCGGGCAGGATCCGGGGAGCCCTGTAGCGCCAAGGCAACCGCGCCGCGCGCGATCCGGCAGCTCTCGATCAAGATGTCCGCGTTCACGACATCGTGGGCTTCACTGTAACCAACGACGTGGAGTATGTGTGGCCGCACCGCCATAGAGAAGACTGCCGACGCGGCCATATGGCCCTTCGCTTCGTCGGGATCGCGAGGAAGGCTCGTGATCCCCGCCCGGACTTCGCGGTAGGTGGTGAAGTCCGGTCCTTCTATTTCAATGATGAGTTCCAGTTTGGCGAGCATCTTGGCGAGGTCCATGGCGGGCGAGATCGATGGAGGCGTGTTGTGCATCATCTGGATGACGTACTGCCTCACTCCTTGCTTCCTGGCATTGTACGCCGCGAGGAAGGCCATCGTGACGGCCAGGGAATCATGGGCGTCCCGCAGGCTCCATTGATGCGACTCGTTCACTTCGACCGGAACGCCATGCTCCGCATAGAACCGCATGGCGGCCTGCTTTTCCGCTATGGCCTGAGGAAACGGAATCTTGCTGCGGCCGTCCATCACGCTATACCAGCAGAGGGGTACCGCACCCCAGGCGATGTTGACGGTCCTGATCGCCATTTCGGCCCACTGGAGCAAGTCGCGGGTGCCGCTGTAACAGCGTAGAAGAGGGAAGTTGCCGCATCGCGTGGCCTGATAGATAGCTTCGAGATCTTTCGCGCGGCGAATGGGCACACCGCCCGCCCCGTCCTGCTCGGGGTCAATTTCCTCCGGACGGAATAAGCTTTCCTGCGCATTCTGATCCTGGCCAATGGAGAGAACGTCAAGAACTCGCGCTTCAGCAATTTTGCGCGCTCCCTCGATTGTGCGCTCCAGGTTCGGTTCGCCGTAATGATGGCGAATGAGGGGAAAGGGCGCAGATGCCTCAATGCGGGAAACGAGGCCCTGCGCGTAGTCCTCGTCCGTGGACCCGGCGGATTCGCCACGAATGTACGCGACAATCTCAGGAAGGGACTCCGTCCCGTCGAAGACGCGCTCGAACAGCCCGCACGCGCGCGCCTTGTTCGCCACGGGGGGTGTTCCTCCGAACACCCAGCGAGGGGAAAAGGACAGTCTTCGGGCGCCCTCTTCCAGTTGTGTGAGGAGAGGGGCAGCATCTTCCGGTGTGAGCCGGTAAGAAACGGCGACCAGTTCCGGCTTGTCCCTTTCCACTATCTCCAAAAGTGTGGAAGGCGGTACCGCGGGACCCAGCAGTGTGCTGATCCAGCCGTGCCGCTCGCACAGCCGCAGGAAGTGGTCAAGGCCCGCAACATGCACGCACTGACCAAGAGCCGCGCCCAGTATCCGCTTCTTTTCGATCATGGATCGAGTTCTCCTATGGCCAGCAAGCGGAGTTGCTTCAAATCCATATCGGAGATTCCGAGCTTCTCAAGGTTTCTCCCTTCGGCGCGGTAGTCGCGTCCGTGCATGATGGATGCAAGCTCAACGAGCGAGTTCATCGCCGGGACGGGGACGCCGAATTTCGCACCGAGCGAGACCATCGGAACCAGACTGCACGGCACGTCCTCGGACAAGTACCGCATTTCCATGCGATGGGGAGCCTGGATGCCCCGGTAGCCCATGTTTGCCCGCATCGCTTCGCGCAGGTCCCGCCCCGCCGCGTCGTACGCATAGTAGAGCCATTCGCGCGCACTCATGGCCCGGAACCCAAGAGCCGCCGCGACCGCGCACCGCTCCGCATCCAACTCCTCAAGAATGTGCGCAACGGACGGCGTGACCCCCTGATGATAGAACTCAAAATCTGCCGCGTCTTCCACCCAACCGGTGTTGAGCAGCATGATGGCCGGGTGAAACACGGCGCCGATGTTGTTGAAACTGGTCTTGAAGACGCTGTCGCCTGGAACGAACTGGGGAAACGCCTGGCGCACAACCGAAAGGCACTGGGGAATACTGTGTGCCCGCACGGTGGCCAAGGGGATCGCGTTCTTGACCCGGAACACCCGAACCTGCGCTGGACCGGTGATTCGACTCGCGTAAACAAAGGTCTGAGTTTCACCCACCGTCACATCGGCCTGGCTGTTCTGCCGCTTCAGCGTTTGCACGAATTCGATTGCGCCAAAGGTCCGGCCCGGATTCAACACAACAATCTGACCGTCCGCGAGGTGGGGCGCACATTGCTCGGCCATGTATTGGTGACCTGTGGCCGGCACCACTACCATCACCACGTCTGCTCCAGTCAGGGCCTCCTCCGCCCGCTCGGTGGCGATGGCCACCTTGCCGAACCCGTCGATGTCGTCTCCCGTCACGTGGATGCCGCCTGCCATGCGCACGGCATCAAGACGCGCGGCGGTTCGATTAAACAGGCGTACTTCGAATCCCATAATGCCCAAGTGGCCCGCCATGGCCAACCCGCCATGTCCCGCCCCCATGACACAGAAGACGGGCTTCCGTTCGCTGGACTCGTTTGTAGGATTCCTGTCACATGCTGCAGCAGGGTAGGCACTCACTACTTGAACCTCCCGCGCCTGTCCAGTCCGCGTCGTCCGCACGCACAAGGTCACGCGGATTTGGGCCGGACATTCGCTCTCATGTACTTACCGTACTCCCCCTGATTGAAGGTACTTGCCCCGGCCCCAAATCATCACGTGCCTGCGGAAAGCAATAAATAGTGGCATGAGCGCGAGCCATCCACTAAGGCGATTGTGGACGCATAGCGCGGATATGTCAAGGCATTTTTCGCATAAAACGCATATTGCTGCGAGGCTCCTGTCTTTATTGCACCCGCGAGTAACGACAGGATCTGTGATTGTTCGTGCCAAGGTCTCCCGTTTCAGCCCAAGCTATTCCAAGGCGTGGGACTTGCATATCCAGAACCAATTTCGGCAGGCATCTGACCACCTTGGCGTCCGACCCGATTGCATCAGGTGTTGTCAAGTCTTATACTCGCGCGCAATTGGCTCTGGAAAGGTGCGCTGAATGGGGCGCACACGGGCTGTTAGGCCGCCATACAAAGTGGCATTGGGGACACGGGCTCGTACCTAATTTATGTCATCAGAAGGAATTGCCTCCCAAACGCATGAGCGCTACGACTGGCTCGACCAGAGCCGGGGACTCGTTTCGCTCATGTTTATCTTCGCGATCATTACGTATCCGGTGTCGGGGGACCCGATTCTGGGGATAGACCCATTGGGGCCCACCTTTCTCAACCACGGGTACAAGTACTTCAAGGGCCCCGTACCGTTGATTACCATCATTGACGTGGGCCAGCAGATCTTCATGTTTGTGATGGGCTTTGCCGCGTACCTTGCCTTTACCAGCCGCTGGAGCAAGAAGGGCGGGCGAACCGCCGGGTTATATGCGGCGCGACGTGTGGGACTTCTCCTCCTGCTGTCCTTCGCGGAGGCCTGCTTCGAGTTTCCCGGGCGTCACGAGATTCGCTGGAACGAGGTTTTATGGGAAGGCACCCTTGCCAAGCTGGCCATCGGGTCTTTTGCAGCCTTTTCGTGCATTGCGCTGATTCGGGATGCCAACCGCCGTTTCCTCTTCGCGCTCGGCGTGACCGGATTGCACGCGGTCCTTTACGCTTCGCCTTGGTTCGATCACTATGGGTATGTGAACGATTCGCCGTGGCGCCCCATGTTTCCGTTTGGCGCGGTGAACCTCGCTGTCGTTGCGGTGATTGCGACGTGCTTCGCGCAGTGGGTGTGGACACATCCCGAGGGGGCTGCTGCCGCCTTCAGGCAACGAATCGCTCCCACGTGCTTCTATGCCCTCGGCGCCGCATACTGTCTGGGCTGGGTGCAGCCCGCGCACCATCACGATGTGACCGCCGCGTTGGCGCTGTTCGCGGTGGGCATTTCGGGCCTCATGCTGACGATGTGTTTTGGGTTTGGCCAGATGGGGATTCGCTTCCCTTTGCTCACGCCACTCGGTAAGAACCTGCTGCTTACGTTTGTACTGGGGGCGATTGTCGTGGACCTCTACATTGGGCTCTACGATCGAGAGTTTCTCGCTCAGAGGCCTTTCTTGACGCTCCTGCTCGTGGGGATTCTACCGGCCGCGATCCTCGCGTCGGTTGCCGTTTACTTTGAGCGCAAGAACATCATCCTGCGGGCTTAGGTGTCTGCGATGCCGGAGCTACTTTGGAAGTGAAGCAAGTGAATACACCCGAACAAGAGGAATCCGTGCCCAAACCGCATTTCGCTCTTTCCTATGCGCCTTGGCCGACGCGCTATTCGTTGTTCGTAGTGTGCCTGGCTGCTACGGTTCTGCTTCTGATGCGCTGGGGAATGGGCGCGCGCGCGGACTTGGAGCATCGGCAAAAAGGGGCCTACGACGCTTCCAGTCTCGGCCTCGCCGCGGCGATGAGTGCCACGCAGGCGGATGGACTGCTGCCTCCGCTTGACCCCGCCCCCGGTCACCTGCGCCCCAAACCCGGCGTGGGCCATCCGGCGTATCTTGTCGACGGACGTGTCAAATCCCTCGAGGCAAAGCCGGATGCGGGGCTTCTCCTGAGCTACTTGGACGACGGCCGGGCGTTCACGATGAAGGAGCTTTTTGATTCGTGTGACTTTTTCTACCTGGGCTATGCGGTCGTGAATGAGGAAGAGGGGGCCGCATTGGTGAAGGCGTATCAAGCTCACGTGACGAGGGGTCTCGACTTCGAGGATGACTTGCCGGCCGGGACCGGCACTCTTGGCACCGGCACTCTATACCGCCTGCGCATAGATCTGGTCGAGCGGCTCGCGGAAGCGGGGGTCAGAATCGACCCGGTGAGGCCGCCGCGCATCCCGGTATTCGTCGAGCGCCCTGGGCACTACGACACTCCCGGCGGATGGGTAATCTATCTGGACAGGGGTGTCGAGTGGTTGCCTTACCCGGGGCCTTTCCCAATGACCGAAGCGTTTATCCAAGCGCTGGAGGCGATATCCCCTCCGCCTTCCTCCTGACCGCAAAGAAGGCGCGCGGTGGAGACCTAACCAAGACATCAAAGAGGCACAGCCACGCCGCGTGGCTGTGCCTCTCAATTGGTCAATTGGCGTTGGCTACTGAAGCAATTGGCCCTTGTACTCGCCGTTGAGCGTGTTCAGGAATGCGACCATCGCCGCCACTTCCTGCGCCGGGGCGGAGCTTCCTACCTGTTGTTTCAGCATGACGTCGACCGCCTGTGTCAGGTCGGTGGCGGATCCGTCATGCATGTAGGGCGCCGTGAGCGCGATGTTGCGCAAGGTCGGTGTCTTGAACTTGTGCCGGTCGGCCTCATCCTTGGTCACGCTGAACCGGCCGTTGTCGGCATCGGTAAGCGGACGCGTTGCGAAGTAGTCCCCTTTGCGCCCCATCTTCTCGAAGGACTGGCCGCCCAGGTTCTTCCCCGTGTGACACGTCGCACACCCGTATTCCTTGAAGAGATGGTACCCGGTTTCGTCCTCGGCGGTGAGTGCGCCGGTCTGGCCCATGAGATATTTATCGAAACGGGAATTTGGCGTAATCAAAGTGCTTTCAAATGTGGCAATCGCATCGATGATCGTCTCTTTGGAAGGACCTTCCGGGTAGACCTTCTTGAACTCTTCCAGGAAAGCCGCATCCTGATTCAACTTGCCGCATACTTCCTCCCAGTTGGAGGCCATCTCGATGGGATTGTTGACGGGCCCGTCGGCCTGCTCTGCGAGGTTGGCGGCCCGTCCGTCCCAGAACTGGATGAAATGATAGGTCGAATTGTAAACGGTGGGCGAGTTGATGCCGCCGACGGCGCCGCCAACGCCCGTCGAATACTGAACGCGGTCCGTGCCGCCCTTGTCCAGCGCGTGACAGCTTGCGCAGGAAATCGAGTTGTCCTTTGAAAGCCGCACGTCGTGGAACAGCTTGTCGCCCAAAGCCACCTTGGCGGCGTCGGCTTCCACCGAAAGAGGAAGCGGCTGGACGGGCTCATTGGCAAACTGCGCGGCGGCCAGCTTGGTGGCGAAATGCTCGCTGCGCGTTTTCTGGATCCATGCCGTCATTTGCTGCTCTTCGGATTCCGACAAGGCGCCGTTCCAATGCAACATGAGGAATCGCATGGGCGGCATTGCTCCATCCTGGATTTCTTTTTCGATTTTGGCCAAGGTGGCCTCCGAGGCCGGCAATCCTGGAGCGGGCATCAACTCCTTCTGCAGATTGAGATAGTCGGTGCCGGTCTTGACGTCCGCCTCAATCATGGTCTTTGCAACCGGCAGCGACGCGTACAGGGGCATGGCACCCTCGCTGGAATGGCAGGTAGCGCATTTCCCGGCCATGATGTCACGCGCCTGTGCAAACGCCTGGTCCTGGGTTTCGATTGCGCTGACGCTCGCGCTTCTTGGCAGCCCCCTCAGGAGGTTGGAGACAGGCAGCGCCAAGCCCAACACCACGAGAATCAGTACGAGAATGGAAACGAGCTTCTTTCCCTTAGACATGTGTCTACCCCCAATTGAACAAACTACCCTGAACACACGCTCCGTCAGCAGGAATCCCACAAGACCGTAAGATGCCGCTTCCGAGCCCCCAATGCTTCGGCGAGTGCGCGTCACGGGCCCCAACGCGCGCCCGCGCCTCAACGTCCAGATCGTACAGTACGGAGAACGGGTAGTCAAAATGAAGGATAAGGGGCGATGCCGAGGGATCAGCCACGGGGAAAGAGGAAGGCGTCGTGGATGCCGGATTTGCAGGCTCCGGCATTCCGTCGCTCAGTGTGATTCCCTGGGGGATTTGTGTATAATCCTCGTACGTTTGGCGGAGTTGGAGCATAGTGGCAGAGTGCTCACATCCCAGTGGGCGCCAGCCCCGGAAGGGAGCGCGCGCCTTGCGGGAGACTAGGCCCCCGAGGCGCGAAACACGCGATGCGCCGGTGCGTGTTGGTGGTGAGGACCGGAATGGCGAGGGGACAGCGGTGTTTTCAGCTTGGCGCATCAACGACGCGCCTGGAGCATGCATGGTAACGCGAACTGACAGGATTCCCGATGAGGTCAGCCACGCGAATGAGGCCGAGAAACGGCTTCTCGCGAGCGCCTTGAGTCTCTTTTCCGAAAAGGGGTATGAGGGGACCAGCATCCGGGAGATCATCGAGCGCGCGGGTGTCACGCGTCCTGTTCTGTACTACTACTTCGAGAACAAGGAGCATCTCTTCCGCCGTCTCGTGGAATCCTGGTTCGCCGAGTTGGTCGAAGACATGGACCGTGTACTCGAAGGGGTGGAAGGTTACCGGGAACGCCTCAAGATCCTCATCTGGAATGTATTTGAACATGCGGAGAAGTCTCCGCAGGTGATGCGTCTGATTTTCCACACGTTCTTTGCTCCCCGTCATCAAGCCCCCAAGTTGGACAAAGACGCACTCTGGGAATCGCGTTTTTCGCGCATCATGGGGATTGTGAACGAGGGGATCGCGTGCGGTGACTTTGAAGGGAGGAGTCCGGAGACTCTGGCCATGGTTTTTTGCGGCATGATGGACATGCATCTCATGACCAAGTCCAACCGGCCGCACATGGAGTTGTCAAGAGAACTCGGCGAGACGATCGTGGATATTTTCCTGGACGGCGCCCGGTCGCGCGTGCTTGCGGGTGGGCCGGGTAGCGTGTAGCGGCAGGCGGGGGCTTGCGGGCCGCCGTAAAACAGGGGCGCCATTACTTCGCGCAGTGGTAGCATAGTATGCGAAAAGCATTGATTACCGGGGTGGTCTGTGTCGTTATCGTGGCCATGGGGTGGGCTGTGGTCATGGCGGCAATCAGCAGCGCACGCGAAACTGACCCAACCGGTCCAAATCACGCCGAGCGCGTACCGAATGTCAAAGTAAAAGTTGTCGCCACAGAAGAACTCCGAGACCGGCTGGAACTTACCGGCACGGTATATCCTTGGCAGGACGTGACCGTGAGCGCCGAGGTCGGTGGAAAGATCGAGTGGAAGGGAGTCGAAGTCGGCCAGGAAGTCAAGCAGGGGCAGGAGCTTTACCGCGTCGACAGCATGGCCCTTCAGGCGGCACTCGACCAGGCGGAGGCCCAGAGCCGGTTAGCCTCGCAAGAATTCGAACGCACGCAACGCCTCCTGGACCGCGGGGTCAGTACGAAACAGAATGAAGACAGCGCGGTCGCGAACCGGGACGTGTCCTCCGCGAGCCTGCGCGCCATGCAGATCCAGCTCGAGAAGAGCGTGGTGAAGGCGCCCTTCGATGCCATCGTGGATCGAGTCTTCCAGGAACAAGACGAATACGCGGATGTCGGTAAGCCCTTGGTCCGGCTGGTACAACTGCATCGCGTCAAGATTAAGGTCGGCATTCCCGAACGCGACATCCCCTACTTCAAAGCAGGTGATGAAGTCGCGTTGCGGTTGGATGCGTATCCGGAACAGACATTCCAAGGGTCCATTCACACGATCACGCCGACCGCGGATTTGGCGACCCACACCTTCACCGCTGAAATTGCGGTCGAAAACCCCGACAGCGTGTTGAAGCCGGGCATGATTGCCCGCGTGGAGCTGGTCCGCCAGGTGTATCCGGAATCCATAGTTGTTCCCATCTTTGCGGCAATCTTGCTCGACGACCAGCGGTTCGTTCTCGTGGAGCGGGACGGCGTGGCCGAATTGCGGCCAGTTGAAGTCGGCGTTATCCAAGGCAACAATGTCCAGATAACAAGCGGCCTTGCGCCGGGCGACCACCTGATCGTGGTTGGCCAGCGTGACGTGAGTCCCGGCGAGCCGGTGAGCGTGCAAGAGACCCTGCAGTGAAACTCACCGACCACGCCGTAGATAAGAGCACGACCGTCATCGTATTGCTGGTGGTCATCACGGTGGCAGGACTTTTCAGCTACGTGGTATTGCCGCGCGAATCCAATCCGGAAGTGATCGTTCCATTTATCAACGTCACGGTCACCTACGAGGGCGTTACCCCCGGCGACATGGAGTCGCTTGTCACGCTGCCGATTGAGCGCAAGCTGACGGGGCTCTCAGGTGTCAAAGAGATCACCTCCACGAGTGTGGAAGGCGCCTCGAATATCGTCATCGAGTTTCAGGCCAACACTGTCATCGAAGACGCGCTCCAGAAGGTCCGGGACAAGGTCGACCTGGCCAAGCAGGACCTGCCGGAGGATGCCGACGACCCCATCATCAGCGAGATCAATCTTGGCGAAATCCCGATCATGCTCCTGTCGCTCACGGGCAATGTGAGTCTTCCGGGGCTCAACGAGATTGCGGAGGACTTGGAGGATCGGATCGAGGCGATTCCCGGCGTGCTCGATGTCCAGATCATCGGGGGCGTGGAGCGGGAAATCCAGATAGAAGTGGACCCTGAGCGCGTCGCCGAATACGGCATTTCGCTGGCGGACCTAATCGAGATCACGCGTCTGGAAAACGTCAACACCCCGGGAGGGGCGATGGACCTCGGCGAGGCCAAGTTCCTCATGCGCACCCCGGGCGAATTCCGGACCCCTGATGAACTCACGGGGCTGGTGGTCAAAGTGGGTCCCGAAGGCGCTGTGTATCTGCGTGATGTCGCAACCGTCAAAGACGGTTTCAAGGATGTCGACAGCATCAGCCGGGTCGATGGGAAGCCCGCGGTAACCCTGACGGTCTCCAAGCGCACCGGCGAGAACATCATTGAAATCGCCGAGCGGGTGAACGATGAACTCGGCAAGGCGCAACGAGATATGCCTGGCGGTATCGAGGTGGCCGTCACGTGGGACGAGTCCACCTTCGTGCGCGACATGGTTGCCGAACTCGAGAACAGCATTCTGAGCGGGCTCATCCTGGTGGTGGCGGTAATCCTCGTCTTCCTCGGTTTCGGTAACGCGCTCTTTGTGGCGCTTGCCATTCCTGTCTCCATGTTCATCACGTTCTTTGTGCTCCATCTCTCCGGCGTAACCCTCAATATGGTTGTGCTCTTCAGCCTGATCCTGGCCCTGGGGATGCTCGTGGACAACGGGATCGTGGTCGTGGAGAACATCCATCGGCACATGCAGCTGGGTATGGACCGTGTCACCGCATCCAAGAAAGGCGTGGACGAGGTGGCTTGGCCCATCATCGGTTCGACGCTCACGACGGTGGCCGCGTTTGTGCCCATGTTTTTCTGGCCGGGCATCTGGGGCGAGTTCATGGTGTATTTGCCCATGACCGTGACGCTGACCCTTTGCGCGTCGCTGTTTGTGGGTCTCATCGTCAATCCCGCATTGGCGGGAAGGTACATGAACACGCGCCACCGGCTTGGGCGCGATGGAAAAGTCAAACGCCACCGGTTCATGCACGCGTATTCTGCGCTGCTCCGGGCGTGCATCCGCTGGCGTGCCGTCACGATGACGTTGGCGATTACCATGCTCGTGGCGATAAGCGCCGAGTTCCTGTCCACGGCGGAAGTGGAGTTTACGCCCACCATCGAACCGCCGCAGGCGGACATCGACATTGAATGCCCCGAGGGGACGAATCTCGCCACGTCCGATGCTTACGTGCGCGAAGTGGAGGCCCTTCTTCAGCCGTATAGGGATAACATCGAGCACATCATTGCCAATGTGGGTTCCCAGGGGCCGAGTCTGTACGGTGAGCGCAGGGCGAACACAACGCATCTCAGCCGCATTACGCTGGATTTCCCGAAGCTGGAAGAGTGCACGGTCCTTCCCAGTACGATCGTGGAAGATCTGCGCCGTGATGTGGCTGGTATTACGGGCGCGGAAGTCCGTATGGAGAAGATGAGCATGGGTCCCCCGACAGGACCTCCGATCAATATTGAAATCCGCGGCGACGATTTTGACGCGCTGGCCCGGCTCGCCAAGGAGATTCGGGAACACATCAAGAATGTGCCCGGCCTCGTGGATCTGCGCGATGATTACAGCAAGGGCAAGCCCGAGGTGCGCGTCGTGGTGGATCGCCAGGAGGCCTGGAAGACCGGCATGAACACCTCGCTCATCGGCATCACCGTGCAGGCCGCGGTTGATGGACGCAAGGCGGGCGACTACCGGGAAGGCGATGAGGAGTACGATGTCATCGTACGTTTCCCGCAATCGTTCCGTGAGGATTTGTCGAACATTGAATCCATGAATCTCATCAACCTGGCAGGCCAGGCGATTCCCTTGTCCAGCGTTGCCCAGATCGAACAGGGTGCCGGACTTGGCATCATTAAGCGGATCGACCGCATGCGCACCGTCACGGTGTCCGCGGATGTCGAGGCCGGGAAGCGCGCGCCCGAGGTCTTGGAGTTGGTGCGGGATGCAATGGATGATTTCGATTTGCCCGCGGGCTACACCGTGGCCTATACCGGCGAGAACGAGGATACTGAGGAAACGGAAGCGTTTCTCGGGCGCGCCATTGTCGCGACCCTGCTGCTCATTGCCCTGGTGCTCGTGGCGCAGTTCAACTCGATCATGCAGCCGCTCATCATCATGACCTCGGTTATTCTCTCGCTGGCGGGCGTGTTTTGGGGGCTGTATCTCTGCAACATGCCGTTCGGCATTCTTATGACCGGCATCGGGGTCATCAGTCTGGCGGGTGTCGTCGTCAACAACGCCATCGTGCTGCTCGACTTCATCAATCAGTTGCGCGCGCGAGGCATGTCCATGGAAGACGCGGTGGTCGAGGCAGGCACGACCCGTTTCCGTCCGGTAATGCTGACCGCCGTGACGACCATCCTGGGTCTGGTGCCGATGGCTCTCGGCGTCAGTTTCGATTTCCGCGAATGGCACTGGACCGTTGGCGGCGAGTCGAGCCAATGGTGGGGGTCGATGGCGGTCGCGGTGATCTTTGGACTCGGTTTCGCGACGATTCTCACCCTGATTGTGGTGCCCACCCTCTATACGTACACGGCCCACATTGCCGAATGGGTGACTGCCGCGCCGAAGGATTCCGAACCCGCCGGAACCGAGGCTGTCGCAAAGTAGCCTCGCACGGGCGCGGCGTAAGGTCCGCCAAAGTAATGGACACGTCCCCAAAACGGCCACCTACGAACCCCCCCGGGTTTCCCATCGCGATTTCGCTTCTCGTGTTGCTGGCCGGTGCGGCGATGCTGCTGTGGGGCAACGCCACGGCTTTCGAGGGCGAAATGCGCGTTGCCGTGGGCTCCTTCGGGAATGTTGCTGTCCGCCCCGCGGTCCAGGTCATGGCTGGGGCGCCCCGTCTGGCTGGGCCCGCGATGGAGACCATGGCCGGAGCGGACCTTCCACTTGACCAGCAGTCCGGAGGCGGAGACTGGATCGAGCCCAACCGCTACTATGACGCAGTCCCCCTGCCTTTCGCGGTATCCGTAGTGTCAGCGAAGGAATTGCAGCCGCGCACCGACCACGGGCGCATGGACGTGAGCGAAGGCGAAGCAATAGCGGCATACGATTCCGCCGTGGGGACTTCGATTCCCCTGGGGTCTGGCACTGGGAAGGTCGTAGCAGTCCAACCCTGGTCTGGAATTGTCACGGCTGCTGGAAACCCGCCGATGGCTGCCTTGGCCGTTGCAGCGCGAGAGGGTGAAACCTTCAGGGACTTCCTGCTTCCCGCTGGGTCCTGGGTTCGCGTGAATGATGAGACTGGCGTCTTTTTCGCATGGGTCGCGGGCGAATCCGATGCGCGCTTGCTGCTTGACAAAGGTCAGGGCGAAGCCCCAAGCGCGCGATGGGGCGCGGTCGACCGCGGGGAGACCAGTTGGCTGCGCACCTTTGAGCCGGGCAGCGGCTTGGTGCTCTCGGATGGAACCTCAATAACGCTGCTGCGGCGCGACGCGGCACGCGCCGGGGATGGGGAACGCGCTCCCGCCATCGAGGTGAAAATCGCTGGGAAGATGGGTGTCTCGCGACACCGGATTCCCGTAAACGCAATCGATCCCAACGTGCCAATCCGCTATGAAGACGTGTCTCTGATGCCCGTCGCCGTCCGCGTGGTGTCTTGGGAGCAGAATGCCGCGCTCGTTCAGGTCAGCGGCTATGACATGGACCCGGTTGAGCGCCGGCTGCGAGAAGGCGAACGGCTTGATATGGAGCCAGAGGGTCTTTTAATTCGCCTGGACACCGCTCTGCCTCACGCTGTCGCCGTCCTGCCCGGCAGTACCTCCAAGCTGGAGGCAGTCGTGGAGTTTCCGGAGCGCACCGTTCGCCTGCTGGAGGGGCGGCCTGCCCAGGTCAACGGCGCCAGCCTCACGTTCTCCGCGGAGATGGAGCCCGCGCGCATTGCGTATGACCTTGTGTTGACTGAAGCAGACGGCGCCACGCAGCGCCGCCATCTTGCGCCCGGTGAATTCCTTCGCCTGAAAGGCTGGCTCATCCGGCAGAAGCCGTCACGGGCCACCTCGACGGAATTGGCAGACCTCGCTGTCACGTACGTTCCCGCCCAATATGCGAAGTGGGGGGGAGATGCATGTCTCGCCTTTACACTTGGGACCTGGGGGTTACTGATTGTCAGGAGGTTCCGCCGTCTCTCCGACGTGAAGGCAAGATGACCGGCGGGGGCGCCGGTCCCACACCATCCGGTCCCACACCATCCGGTCCCACAGCAGCCAGTTCCACAGCAGCCAGTTCCACAGCAGCCAGTTCCACAGCAGCCAGTTCCACAGCAGCCAGTTCCACAGCAGCCAGTTCCACAGCAGCCAGTTCCGTTGGCGCGTTGATTCCATCCTGCGCGCGGATTCCACTATACTGGCGCGTGATCGTATATGCGGGCACCGTAGAGAGAGAGGACTGCGCAGTGACTGAAGAAGCGTCTGAAGACGAGTTGGTCGACACGAAACCGGAACAGGAAGCTTCGTCAGCTTCCAGCGATTCTGTGGAGCAACCTGACGAAGAGTCCACAGGCGACGCCGCGCTCGACAAGCGCCTTTCCGAGCCGGTATTTCAGGGGATTCAGGGGATCGAAACCGCGCAGGTCTGGATCGCCGCGTTTCTGATCGCCATCCTCGGCGTCATCGCGTATTCCAGCGCATTCTCGAGCCCGTTCCAATATCTTGATCAAGTGGCGGTGAGAGACAATCCCGCTGCCCATCGCGTGGCAACGCTTCCGGAAGCCCTGGCCATCGAACCATCCGCGCCCCTTCCGATGATGACCATCGCGCTGACCTGGAACCTCTTCGGGGAGTCCCCTCTGCCGTTCCACGCGGTCAACGTCCTGCTGCACGTGCTGAACTCGGTGTTGTTGTACCTGCTTTGCCGCCGCCTGCTGCCCGAGGGTACGCCCGAGCCCATTCCCATGCTGGCGGGTCTTTTCATGGCGCTACATCCCTTGAACACGGAGAGCGTCAACTACATCGTGGGCCGCGGCCCTCTCATGGTGGCGTTCTTCGCGTTGGTCGCACTTTATTTGTTCTCAGGCGCCGTCCGCCGCGCGGAGGGCCTCTGCCATGTCCGTCTGGGACTATCGCTGTTCAGCATGCTGCTGGCCTGGGCCTGCGACTCTTCCGCGGCGCTGCTTCCGCTGCTCGTTCTCGCCCTCGATTGGGTGCTGAACGGCACTGGTATTGGAAAGCGTCTCGCGGTCCATGCGGCATACTGGGCGGTGATGGCCATGCTGATTGGCGTTTCCTGGGCCTCCCAGGACCGGGGACCCGATTTCGAAACCCTCGTGAGCGAGCATCCCCCTGTGACTTTGCAGGACAAGTCCGACGCTTTCATGAAGGGGTTGGGCACCACCATGAGCCTGACCTCGCTTACCGTGGATCACAACATCCCCGCCAAGACGGGGCGCAGTTTCCTGGATAGTTCGATGCCGGCGACAGTCGTCGCCGTGAATGCGGCGGCGTTGCTCGCCATTGCGCTGGTGCTCCTGCTATACCGCTTCTTCGCGGGGCTGGGCTTGTTGTGGTACGGGGTGGCCCTCGCATGGGGCGCCTATGGTGTCTCCACACAGGAACCCTTTTCCGAGCGGCTCATGTATTTGCCTATGGCCGGCCTTGTTTTGGTCATACCCTGGCTGGTTTCCAGGGCGACGGGCAAGAAAGTGCCGATGATCGCGGCTGGTGTCGCCGCGGCGGTCCTGTTGGTAGCCGCCGCTTCGGGCACCTTCTTGCGCAATCGGGTGTGGTCCAACGAGGAGTACCTGTGGCTGGACGCGGCGGAAGTGCATCCGGAATCGCCGTTACCGCAACAGCGGCTGGGAGTGCTCTACCATGGCCGGGGCATGGCCGCGCTTCAGCAAGGCGCCCAGCTCGCACAGCAGAACCAGGGGCCCGCGGCAGCGGCTCAGCAGGAGCAGGCGCAGCTGCTCTTCGCGCGCGCGGAGGAGTATTTGAGAGAAGCGCACGAACTGGATCCTGAGGACGCGGAAACGAGTTTCCTGCTCGGCAGGACCTTGGCGCTTCTGCGGCGGCCGGATGACGCCTTGCCGTTGTTTATGGACGCCCTGCGCCAGGAACCCTCCAATTTCGACTACACGCTGCAACTGGCCACGTTTCTCGACAGCCGGGGCGGCGCCGCGGGAAATATGAATGATCGGCTCGCAGCCATCGACTTTTTCATGAGAGCGGAACGCTTGGCCGGTTTACCGCCGGATGCGCGCACGCAATTCGCGTCCAGCCTTGCCGCAACGGGTGATTTGGAGGGTGCCCTGCGGGAACTCACGCTCGTCACAACTTCATACGACTACAAGCCGGCCAAGGACCAGCTTGCCCAGGTGCAGACGGCGATCAAGACACTGGCGGCTATGCAGGCGCGCGCGCGCCAGTTGCTCCAGCAGGATCCCCAGAGTCCGGAAGGGCTCCGGCTGCATGCGGAACAACTGGTGGGCAGCGGTATGATTTTGCAGGCCACGTATGTGCTGGATCAGCTCTTGCGCAAGTTCCCGGATGACGTCCAGGCGTGGGTCCTCATGGGAATGTGCCGGGCCATCGTGAATGACCAGGAGCGCTTTGTTCAGGAGTGGCCGGACGCGCCGGCTAGCGCGCCAGGGCAGGCGTCCCCCTGGATCGAGCTTGCGCGGCGCTGCGCGGCGAACGGGCGCTGGGGGGCGTCGCGCGCCTACCTGGAGTTCGCGGCCGGCCGCACTCCCGAGGCCTCCTTGCCCCTGGTGATGCTGGCGGAATTCGCATTGAGTTTCCAGGACGGCGCGCGTGCCACGCAGTATCTGGATGAGGCGACGAGAGTCTATCCCAGTGCCTCGCGTCCTTGGATCATGCTGTGCGACATCGCCGTGTCCAGCAACAATTTGAACTCGGCGCGCCAGTATCTGGCTGAAGCAGAGAGGCGCGGCGCCGACGCCCAGCAGGTGGCGGAGCGGCGCGCCAAAGTGGGCGAAGCCCCCGTGCAGGAACAACCGGACGCGTTCAAGTCCGTGTTGCGCTGATGGCGCGCCGGCAGGATCTCGCGAGACGCAGGTGGGAGGGGTATTGAGCAGCGAGACGTTGGAAATCTGCATCAAGTTCGCGCTGGCCCTGTTACTTTCGGGCCTTCTGGGGCTTGAGCGCGAGCGTAAAGGGCGCGCCGCGGGGCTGCGCACCCATGTGGTTGTGTGCCTGGGTTCGACCCTGGCCATGATTGTGTCCGACCTCCTCGCCGCCGAATGGACGGCCACCGGCGCGCCCATCTGGCTGGACAGAGGCCGGATTGCCGCAGGCATTGTGACCGGCATCGGTTTCATCGGTGCGGGCACGATTATCAACGTGGGCAGCATTCACCGAGGTCTCACCACCGCCGCCATGCTCTGGTTTGTGGCTGTGCTGGGCATCGCCATCGGCGTCGGCTTCTACGAGGTTGCGGTCCTCGGGACGTTCTTCGCCCTGTTCGCTGTCCTTGCGCTAGAACGCGTTTCCGAAAGCCTGCCTGCGCGGGTCCAGTTCGTTTTGTCCATCCGGCTCGCGGGTACAGCCCAACGCATCACCGACATCGAGCGATTTATCGAGGTGCAAGGCTACCGCGTGCTTGCTTCCCGCTTGCGCGTGACGGTCGAAGACCATGAACGCGTGGACATGACGTTTGACATTTTGTCCAAAAAGCGCCATTCCATCGAGGAATTGGTTACGCGTATCCAGCAAGAATGCCCCGGCGCGCTCCGGGTCACCATAGAGCGCTGACGCTGTTCTCTACCCTCAGCAAGAGGTGCCGCCTGGAGCGCCGGCATCCTTGCCGGCTCTTGAAGAATCCGGGAAGGACGCTAGCAAACCGATGTCCTGCCAGATCAAGACACAGGCGAGGGCGCCTGTGCCACACGAGCTTGCCATATGTGGCAGAGTTCTTCCTCTCTTCTTGTCCTCGGTTTGCCTGATAGTCTCAAGTGCTGCAAGAAAACAGCGAGTTGAAGATAGGCACGTGGCATAGCCACGCCGCGGCGTGGCTGTGCTCTTTGTTGGTTGGAGGGAAAGACCGGTGCGTTGGAGAGTGCCAAGTGCAGTACAGAAGCCGCCCTCTCTGGTACCGCCTCGCTCGCCGAGCGCGGCGGCACAGGGCCACTCTCAGCAGTCAGTCTGAACGGTATTCCAGATCGCCTCACGCCGCAGCAAAGAGCACAGGCGAGGGCGCCTGTGCCACACGTCCATCCCAATTTCTATGCCCGTCTGATGACCTTGCTTGCTTCGGCAAACTCAGCGGTGATAAACAGGAGCGGCCAGGGCATGGCAAGCGCGTGTGACACAGGCACCCTCGCCTGTGTCCTTTCTGCGCAATGCCTTCGCAACATTTGGTCAAGGAGACACGCAAATGCTCTTTCAGACTGTCCTGCTGACGTGCGCGCTTGTGGTACAGAACAACGCTCTCCCCGAGTCGTACATGGAGCGCACGGCTCTTGTCGTCAACGCCTGCACCCAAGACTTGCCTTCGATGCAAGCGCCCGCGGATGCCGCCGCTCAGCGCCTGGCGGCAGGGGGGAAGCTGTGGGCAACCGGGCAACCTTCGTGGGTCAGTGAGCTTTCGGGCCGCGCAGGCGGCATCATGCTACTCCAGAACCTGGGCAACACGATTCCCGCGCCTGGCGATGTCGTGCTGTTTGCACAAGCCGATGGCGTGAGCTTGCCTGCCGCAGTGCGCGACTCGGGTGCCTTGATCATCTTCTTCGGAGGACAGCGCCCCGAAGGTGACACCGCGTGGTTTCCGAATCACGCGGAAGCGGGGGACATCTCCCCAACGCTGGCGAATATCATTCCAGGCTGGCTGTTCTGCTCGGAACTCGTTGGCGCCTTGACCCTGCTTGGTAAAATGCCCGTCATCTTCGAGACTATCGGCCTGCCGGGAGGATTCCCGCGCATCTACACGTATCAGGCCAAAGGGATCTTCTGGCACGAAACGCATTCCGTTCCCGCGATTGCGCCGGGCGTGCTCGGCAAGCGCTTTGGCGACGGCGTGCTCGCCATACTGAAGCGTGTGGAGAAGGAAAACCGCGCGGCCCTCGACACCGCGGGCGCGTGGGCCGCCCAGGCGAAGAACGACGGGCACAGGGTGATTATGTACAGCATGGGCCATTTCCCCCCCGAGGAGATCGCCAAGGGTGAGATCGGAACCCAATTCGAGTCCGGCACCTGGAACTCCGGCTTCACCTCATCCGCCCCGCCCAGCGACACCTACGCCGAAGGCGACGTGATTATCCACATCGGTTACCAACACCCGCCGTACGGCCTCTTCGAAAAGGCCCGGCCCGTGGGTGCCCGCGTCGTGTACGTGGACATCCTGCGCCATCGCGACTACGTCAACGACGACGGCGTAATCTGGATCGACCCCATGTGGCTCTGGCCCGACGCCATCGTCACCATCGAAGGCTACGACATCCCCGCCATGCCCCCCTCCGGCATCGTCAACACCGCCATCGCCTGGGAGATTTATCGGCTCGCGGGGGAGGGGATGAAGCCGTAAGCGTGCAGGAAGGCAATCAGCGGCGCACGGCACGGGGAATCGTTCGTCGTCCCTGACTGCCCGAGCACATCTCACCGTCCGCTACGCGGGGGTGGTGAGATGTGTGGGTTAGCCCATTTTCCGCAGCAATTGCCCGGATTGTGGTGTTTTTGGTTGGTCCATTGACGCAAGTGTTTTTGGTCATTAGGTGAGGTTTGCTACAAGGCGTGTAGTCCAGACCGCCCCCTTGCCGGGTCTCCGTATGCGTGCCACTATAGTGGCGGTTACGGAGGTACCACAGGTGTTTCTCAAGCCGCACCGTCGTGTGAAGAATGACGTCGTCTACGAGTATTGGACTCTGGAGGAGTCCGTTCGCACGGCGTTGGGTCCGCGTCACCGGACGGTAGCCACGCTTGGAAAGCTGCCAGGCCTCGAGGAGAAGACACGGGTCGGCTGGGAGCACATCGGGGAGATTCTCGACGGCCGCAGCCACCAGCTCGACCTTCTGCGGCAAGAGCCCGCGCCGCCTGCGTGGGCGCGAGTGGACACCTCTCGCATGCGGGTGGAACGGCTGCGCAAGTTTGGCGAGGTGTACCTGGGCTTGGCGTTGTGGCGCAGGTTGAAGCTGGATGCCTTCTTCACCGCGGCAATGGAGTCCGGGCGCGAAGAGGTCCCGTGGAACACCATGGCGTGCATCCTGGCCCTGGCGCGGTTTTGCGCACCCTCCTCGGAGTTGCAGATCGCGCAGTTCTGGTACGGGAAGACGGCGCTGGACAACTTGCTCCATGTTCCGGTAGACAAGGTGAACGAGGACCGGCTGTACCGCGCGCTGGACGTACTGCTCCCGCATAAGGATGGACTCTTCCGCCATTTCCAGCAGGTGTACGGCGAGCTGTTTGGCACCACCTTCGACATCCTCCTGTATGACGTCACCTCCACCTACTTCGAGGGGCAAGCCAAGGGCAACGCCCAGGCCAAGCACGGCTACTCGCGGGACAAGCGCTTCGACTGCGTCCAGGTGTGCATTGCGCTGGTCGTCACGCCCGAGGGGCTGCCGCTGGCCTATGAAGTGTTCGACGGCAACCGCACGGACGTCACCACCGTGGAGGAAATCGTGGAGGTCATGCGGGACAAGTACGGCCACGAACGGCGCACGTGGGTCATGGATCGCGGCATGGTGAGCGAAGACAACCTCGACATGCTGCGCGAGCAAAAGGCCAGCTACATTGTGGGCACGCCCAAGTCCGAGCTCAAAGCCTTCGAGCGGGAGCTGCTGGATAAGGAATGGGAACT
Organism: Candidatus Hydrogenedentota bacterium; assembly: GCA_020847495.1. Lineage (GTDB taxonomy): Bacteria > Hydrogenedentota > Hydrogenedentia > Hydrogenedentales > SLHB01 > JAHDWY01. The sequence continues at coordinate 20,778 of JADLCA010000664.1, forward strand.
GGTCGCGCCCGGCGTGGAGGTGAAACTGTGCGCGGGACCCGAGGACCGTACGGAGACCTTTGTCCTGTGCCGCTCCCAAGGACGCATCCAGAAGGAACACGCCATCCGCGACAAACAGGTGAAACGGCTCGAGAACGAATTGAACGAACTCAAGGCGCGCATTGACGCCGGCACGCGTACCCTTCGCGATCGCAGCACGGCCGAACGCCGCGTAGGCCGTCTGTTCCAGAAGTACTCCCGGGCAGCGCGCCTGTTTGCCGTGCGCATTGCCGAGCACAACGACCCCGGCCACAAGAGCGGCAAACGATTGGCCATCACCATCGACAAGAACGAAGAATACCGTGAATGGACCGAACTGGCGGACGGCTGTTACCTGCTGCGCACCAACCTGCGGGGATGGAAGGCCAAGGACCTGTGGAAAACGTACATAGGCCTCACCCAGGTCGAAGACGCCTTCCGGGCCAGCAAATACGACTTGGGCCTGCGTCCCCTCTTCCACCACACGGCCCAACGCGCCAAGGCGCATATCCTCGTATGTTTCCTGGCCCTGGTCATGTGGCGCACCCTGCAGCAATGGATGGACAGCAGCGGCCTTGGCACCGCGCCAAGAAAGCTGCTCGAGCACATGGCCGAAGTCCGTTCGCTCGACGTCATCCTCCCCACGGACGCCGGTCCCGAAATCCGTCTGCGCACCGTCAGCCGCCCCGACCAGCCCCTCGCCATCCTGCTCGACAAACTGGAGCTTCCCCTACCGAACAAACCCAAATCGATCAAAATGTAGTCCAGACTTTTCCCTGAAAAAACGAAAAATCCCCAATGAATACCATCCACGCCATCATCTACTGCGGAAAATGGGTTAGGTGCCCTTCCCGTGTTTCGCGCGCAGATCACGAATGGCGGGAAGCAACTCAATCGGTACTTCCAACGCAGTGTGCTTGGGTATCTCGAATGCCGCCTCGTCCTCCGCTACAGCTTCCTCGTCAGACTGGCCGGCGTAGTGCTCCAACACCCGGCGGACGCGCGCCTCATCCCAACCTATTGGATAGCGGTTTTCGCTCATTGTCTTCTCCTGCGCCATCCGGTCTGACTTCTGCCCCTGCCCATTCAATTCTGAAGGTCGCGAAGACGGGAAGCCTCCTTCAATATTAGTGTAAGAGGCGAAAGTCCGCAAGTGCGCGAGTTCACGCTTTTTGGAGCTGGGACGCGAATGTATGAACGAGACTCCGGCCAATTGCGAATCACATCCCCCTCGGCCCTGCTGGCCTGTCCCCTTCAAAAACGAGACCGACAGAAGTCGCCGTGAGGTGTCATGTAGACTGCCCTTGCCCTCAGAACTGCACCTTCCACTCCACGGGCTCGGTGCGTCCGCAGGTGAAGGCGAACACCAGGACGCGCTCGTCCATGCGGGTCACTGTGTCTCCGCAGGAGACGGACACCGATTGCACCGTGTAGGGCGCGGGAACAAGCACGCGCAGGGTGTAATCCGCGCCGGCGATCCCGTCAAACGTGCCGCGCAGCGTTCGCGTGGCGGCGTCCCATTCGAGCGCAGTGAAATCGGTCGCTCCCTGCGAAATGTGCCGGTCCGTCGATAGAAACATGGGATGTTTCTCCAAGGGGCGTAGACACAACAGCCGCATGCTCGCGGGCGGCACCGACACCGAGAGGTCGTTCTCCGCTGAGCCGTAGTACTTCTCTTCCCAGAATCCGTACACGGTGTAGAACGCGTTGGGACTCAGGCCGAGGTCCGGTATGCGGACATTCAACGTCTGCGCGGCGGTTTCATCCCAGTTGAACAAGCCGAGCAATACCCAGTCGCCGATCTTCGAGTGCACAGGAAGCACCCACACCTGCGGATGCTCGTTCGCAAAGAGATCGATCGGCCGCGCGGGACGTTCGAGCGACGGCAACACCTTGCGCAGCACCCACACTTCCTTCTCATTCAAGGACGAAAAGCGTTCGCCGATCTTGACGACACCGCCCGTCATCGCCGCGCCTGTGAGCCACGCGGTACTCTGCTCCCAGGTCAGCTTGGGCTGGTCCGTCACGCCCCAGCGTTCCCTCGTCGCGTCATGCGCGAAGAACATGCAGTCCTGATCCGGCGCCCACATCCAGGGGGTGAAGTAATACTTGTGCATCGTGTTCGACAGCGTCTCGACGCACCCCAGTGGCCATTTGCCGGGGACCTGCCGCCAGGCCGGCGCGCAGTCCGTGCCCACGCGCATCCCCTGCGCGACGACACCGTTGATAGGCAGCGGCGGCATGGTCATGATGAAGCCATCGTCGCCCATGCCTTCGCGCAGGACCTGCATCCCGAGCTTCATGATCTCCACGCGGGTCAGATCCTTCCTCGCATACTGCTCCGCGAGCGTCAGGTGATACACGTAATCCGCTTCGACCAACGCATCAAACCCCCAGTCCCGGCGAATACGCACAATGACATCGCGGATATACGCGTACGCTTCGGGAATCG
>JADLCA010000665.1 GCA_020847495.1 Candidatus Hydrogenedentota bacterium
AGACGCCCACCCTTGCGGGTGGGCGTCACAGCCTTTACTCTCCAGCGGATCGCGTTAGAAGCAGATCCTCGTTTCAAACGTGATGAATTCGCCGTCGTCCTTGTCCGAGCCGCCGCCGAAGACGAGGCCGTTGTTCGCGAAGAAGGCGCCGTCTTCAATGGCGTCACCGGCGAAGAGGTGGCACCAGTGCAGCGAGAACATCAGGTCTTCGCTATAGTGATAGACGAGCATGATGTCGGTCGTCCAACCCAGTTCATCATCGCCTTCCTCCGTCCAGAAGGAAAGGGCGGGGGCCAGCGGGATGCGCCAGCTGCCGACCGTGAAGTAGGCCGGGCTGTCGAAGGGCTCATCCACGAGGTAGTAGTTCACGTCGGCGATCAGGTCCAGGCTCTCGCTCGGATGCGCGATCGCGCCCAGCGTGAAGGCGTGGCCGTTCGAGAAGTCGTTTTGCAGGTCCCAGAAACCGTTATACATGTCATTCGAGAACAGACGGTTGAAGCTGACGCTCGATTCCGGCCGATAGAAGGGGTTGATCCAATCGCCGAAAGCCAGGTCGCGGTTGTCTTCGCCCTGGTAGAAGGAGTACTTCAGAAAGACGCGCGGATTCCAGACGATATCAAAGGTGTAGCCGGCTTCCGCGGTGACGCCCCACGCGTCGAAGTCCGCGCTGTCATCACCATAGAGGAATGGCTTGAATCCGAAGCCGACCTGGTCGGCGTCGCCAAACTGGTACGCGCCTTCCACGTCGAAGTCGAACGCGCCAAGGGCGCCCGCCGCGCGCAGGCCGACGGTGTGCAGATTGGTCGTGTCGTAATCATCGACGTTGAAGACATCCTCAAGCCACTCGATGGGGGCAACGAAGTTAGTGTCGTTCAGGCTGCGGGCGTCGCGGATCCACATCCAGTACGCGTCGAAGGTAATGTTCTCGATGGCCGTGCAGGTGGCGTAGATGCCGTAGAACCACACGTCACCGTCTTGTTCGCTGATGCCGCTCTCCGCGAGGGTTGAGGCCCACGCGTCAACGCGGAAGGACTCGCCCGGGTAGGTCAGGCGCAAGGCGTCAAAGGAACGGCCACGATAAAAGGGGCCGAAATCCTTGGGACCCACAAGCCACTGGCTGCCGAACGCCAGTTCCTGGCGGCCGATACGCACTTGCAGGGGCGTGCCCCACATGTTGGCGGCTTCGATGTAGGCCTGGTAGACCTCGACATCGTCGCTGCTGTTCGCGCGGCTATCCACGCCCGTGACATAGTTCGAGCGGAAGTCCTCGCCCCAGAAGTCGTAGCTTTCCAGCTCGATGAACGCGCTCACGTCATTCGTGAAATCCGCTTTCACGTTGAGCTTGGTGCGCTGCTCGATGAGGAAGAGGTCGTTGGTCTTGTCATCAAAAGCATAGGGGCTGACAAGGCCCAAACCATTGAAGGCAGGCGCGCCGGAGACGAATTCGCCAATCGGGCGGCGGGGCAGGAGAGACGCGGGCACGCGGACTTCAAATGGCCCGGGCTCGACGGCCCAATTGATGATCCAGTCTGACTTGATTCGGAGTTCGCCGCCGACCTGAACGTTCTCGAGTTCGGCCGTGGCGGTCGTTGTGCCCAGGATGAGGCACATGGCAAGCAACAGGAGTGTCGTGCGTGACATGGTCTTTTTCCCCCTTCGCGTGTTGCGATTTACCCTTCCGCGGCACCGCGCCCCCGCGCGATACCGGACTTAGCTTATCGATTTACTCCGTGCAGATCAAGCCCCAATTTTGACCCTTCGTGGTTTGAAGTCTTGACTCCCATACCGTCCGCTCCTACACTGGGGTTGATAAAGAGCGGTCTGGACCCGAGTACAGAGTTCCGGGAAGGTTCCAGGCCGACACACAATGGACGGTGAAGGCGGCGGGCGTATTTCACGCGCTCCGCTTTGGAGCAGCAAGTATCAGCGAACCAATGCTCGTCATCATGTGCGGTTGCGGCCAGCGGATGAAGGGTCCGCCCGGTCTGCTGGGGAAAACCGTCAAGTGCGTGCGCTGCGGGGAACACATCGAGGTTTCGGAGCGCAACACTGCCCCTTTGGGTGGTCCAGTTCCCGCCCCACACCATGAACAACACAAAGAGAAGCACCGGGAACCGCCGCGCCTACGGGTAGACAGGTCCTCCCAACTCATCGGCGAAATGCTGGTTGAAGACGGGCTTATCGACCGGGCTCAACTGGATGAGGCGTTGGCCGTTCAGACGCGGGAGGGCGGCCGCATCCTGCAGATCCTGATGGCGCTGGGCTACACGTCAAAGGCGGAAGTCCATGAGTTTCTCTCTAAACAACCCGGCATCGCCAGTATCGACCTGAAGAGCTATTTCATCCCGCGAGACCTCATATCGCTGGTGCCGAAGGAAATCGCCCAGGAATGCCTGGTGCTTCCCATTGACCGGCTGGGCCGTCTCCTGACGGTGGGCATGGCGTGTCCGCTCGACAAGGAGACCATCTCGCGCCTGGAACAGATCACGGGATTGACGGTCAAGCCCATGCTGTGCAAGTTTGACGATATCCTGGCGACGATCGACCGCTACTACCCGGGCGAGACCGCCTTGGCCGAATCGAGACCGGAGGAAGGACAGGAGACCGGACCGGAGGTGCCCACGCCCAAGGAACCGGTTTCACAGGTGCAGGCTCCAGAAGCTCCCACATCGGTCCCTCCCACTCCCACACGTCCGCCAGCCAGGCAGGCATCCCGGCCTTCGGTGCCTGCGTCGGCCTTGCCCGTAACGCCGATGCGGGAAGACATCGTCGAACGGTTCGTTCGCATAGATGCACTACCCACCTTCGCCGACACCGTGGACCGGATTCGGGCCACAATGGAAGGAGAGAAGGGATCGGTCCGCGCCTTGGCTGCAGTGATCTCAGGCGACCCGCCCGTGGTGGCAAAAATGCTGAGTGTGGCCAACGCATTGGCGTACGGGCTGCCTGGCAAGGTGATTGATGCCAACCTGGCAACCGCCCTGCTCGGCGTGGACGGGGTTTGTGAAGTCGCAATGCTGTCGGTTATTGCCGGGAACCACTATGATTCACCGATATTGGACTACGAACATTTTCTCGCGCGTTCCCGCTTCTGCGCGGTGGCGGCACGCGCGCTCGCAGAGGAGGTCGATCCAGGTGTACGGTTCACCGCGTATGCGGCCGGCCTCCTGCACGCGGTTGGCACTTTGGCGCTTGCCGCCTCGTTCCCCAAGCGTGCGGCAGAGCTGAACGGGGCGCGGTCGGGCGCCGGGCGTATTGAAGACGAGTTGAGAGTCTTCGGCATGGGGCACCCGGAAGCCGGCGCGCTACTTGCCAAGGAATGGGGTATACCCCTCACAATCGGGTCGGCGATCGGAATGCACCGCGACATTCAATCGGCCCAGCGCGAAGGAGGACTGGCGGCCGTGGTGGCCCTGGCGGCCATGCTGGCGGATTGTTCTGTGAAGCCGCAGCCCGACCCTGCCGACGCGATCACGGAGGGCAAGGAGCTGCTGGAAGTACTCAATCTCACTCCGGGGAAGACCGTGGCCGTTTTCAATCGAGCAGTGTCAATGATGAGCGCGTCTTGACCCGGGCGGGGCCTGACCCCTCATACACAGACCAGGACCGGTTTGCGCGTCACCACGCCGTGGACCTTCACGCCCATCAGATCCAGAACCTCTCCGACGACCTTGACGGCCTTCTGTGGCGACATGGTGCTGTTCAGCAGACGCTCATACAGCAGCGCCTCGGCAAGGTTCGTATACCAGTCGTTGACGTCGACCCGGTACGAGATCACCGCCGCCGCTTTGCTGACCTCTTTGATGAGTTCCAGCACCGCACGGTCTTTCCCGATCTGGCAGCAAGAAAAGAGAAGAATCTTGTCCGGCAGGTCCTTGAACACATCGGCGTGCTCAACCAGGTTCAAATCGCCGAAGGTCAGATGCAGCGATGCGGTCCCCCTCCCGGGTCCTACGGTGCCATGGCTCATCACGTGGATGAAGCGTGTTGCGGGGTTCTTTCCTTCCTGGCGCAGGAAGCGGCGCATGGAGTCCACCGTGTGCACGCGTTCATAAAGCGCCTCAACGTCGAACGCGTAGAGCAGCTGCTGCATCATAGGACCATAAGTCCGGTTTGAACGCAAGTTGCGATCGAGCCGCGTCTCGAGAATCAGGGAACGGTTCGCGGCCGCGCGCAGACTGCGCACCGGTACCACCAGCCGCCTTCCCGAATCGGTGACGACCCGTCGCGTTTTGGGTTCCACCGCCGTCACTCGCCCTCGATGGGTCACTCCGTCAAAACGGAAAATCACTCGCTCGTTGCACTCGAACTTGCGCACCGTCCCCTACCTCACTTCTTGAAACACCCGTCGGCCCCGGTTGGCCTGCACGCAATTACAGTTGTATAGCTCACACAAGCTCTTCGCCACCGTGCCGTCCGGGAGACGATTATATTCTCAAAGGCGAGGGGAAGTTAATTCACATGGCGAGGACTGTTCCGCATGGAACATTTTCCGTGTGTGGCCTGCTCAGGAGGCAAGGTTTTGGGGACGGGGAAGATCCCTGTGGTGTACGCCGTGAGGTTTGTCTATAATGAGCAGCAGCGATGCATAATGGAGGTGTCCCATGGAATCGCTGTATTTCGAGTTGGGTGGCTCGAAAGTCATTGAGCGCATCGTGGATGCCCTATACGGCCGCGTGCTCCGGGACCAGGAGCTGGCGCCCTTTTTCGCCGATATCGACCCGGTGCTTCTGCGTCACAAGTTCTGTACCTTCATGAATACGGTCGCCGGAGGTCCCTACGAACGCTCGGGCTTGGAACTGCGTTCAGCCCATTTCGGCGCAGTTAACGCCGGCCTTTCGGATTCGCACGTTGACAAGTTTGTAACGCATTTTTCCGAGGTGTTGGCGGAGACCGCTGTTCCATCCCCGGTCTCCGATGCTCTGATAGCGAGGGTGAACGAATTTCGCGGAGATGTCCTTGGGCTTTGACCGTTTCTTGCACGATGGGCGCTGCGTGAAAAGGGGACGGCAAACGGGAAGGGTCATGAGCCTTGACAAAGGTAGGCTCGGGTGATATTATCCATTAAGCCGATAGGAAATATGTATTGACACTGGAGGGCACCGTCTGATACAAGTCCAATTAAGCCAATAGGGTTAATTGGTTACCACAATGCTCACATCCAAGGCACGATACGGACTCAAAGCCATGGCCACCTTGGCCAAACGCTACGGCGACCATCGCTTGGTACCCGTTGATGATATCGCCGCGGAAGAGAAAATACCGATCAAGTTCCTTGAGGCAACGCTCACGCAGTTGCGCAAACGTGGACTCCTCATCAGCCGGCGTGGTCCGGCGGGAGGATTCATGCTGGCGCGGCCTCCAGAACAGATCAGTCTTGCGGAGGTGATCCGCACCTTGGATGGGCCCTTCGCCCCAACGTCCTGCTCCAGGACTCGCAATCCGGTCCAGTGCGAGGGCTGCGACGATATGTCGCTGTGCCGGATCAGGCCGGTGATGCGAGAGGTCCGGGACGCGATGGCTGACCTGCTCGAGAGGCGAACGATACTGGACTTGGCGAATGGAGTCGAGATGCCCGGTGATGAAACGTACGTACCGATGTATCAGATTTAGGGTTTGAGCGCACTTTTTCTTTGGACATAAAGCCTATATATACGATAGGCAATACATACATAATAAACACCCAGGATCAACCCAGCTCCCTGCTCGGAATGTCTGGGACGCGCCAGTGTGAAGAAACAGGCCTAGGCAAAGAAATCAAGCCACACCGTCAAGGAACGACAATATGCCAATGATACGGGAATCGAGACTACTCACGGGATGGATGAACGTCCCCTTCGCGCTCGCTCTGCTTCTGGCAAGCGGGCTGACGGCACTTCCTGCTGACGCGGGACTGGAACTGCTGAATGTGTCCTACGACCCGACACGCGAGCTGTACGTCGAGTACAACGCGGCGTTCACGAAGTACTGGAAAGAGAAGACAGGCCAAGACGTCACGATCGAGCAGTCGCACGGGGGCGCGGGCAAGCAGGCGCGCGCGGTGATCGACGGCTTAGAGGCAGACGTGGTGACGCTGGCGCTGGCCTACGACATTACGGCCATCGCGGAGAAAGCACGCCTCTTCCCGGTGGATTGGCAGGGCCGCCTGCCTAACAACAGTTGCCCGTACACGAGCACCATCGTTTTTCTCGTGCGGAAGGGCAACCCGAAGGGCATCAAGGATTGGGACGATCTGGTGAAACCGGGTATCGAGGTGATCACGCCGAATCCCAAGACGTCGGGAGGCGCGCGGTGGAACTACCTCGCCGCGTGGGCCTATTCGCTCAAGAAGGATCTGGGCGACCTGAAGAAGGTCAACGATCCGCAGTTTGCCGCCGACGTCGCCAAGGCCAATGACAAAGCCAAGAACTTCGTCGCTGCCTTGCTGAAGAATGTGCCCGTGCTGGATTCCGGCGCGCGCGGCAGCACGACGACCTTCGTGCAGCGCGGGATCGGAGACGTGCTGTTGGCGTGGGAGAACGAGGCCTTCCTCGCGATCAACGAGCTGGGACCGGACAGTGTTGAGGTCGTGGTTCAGAGTCTCAGCATTCTTGCCGAGCCAGCCGTAACGCTGGTAGACAAGAACGCCCAAAAGCATGGCACTACGGAGGCCGCGAAAGCGTACCTCGAGTACATCTACTCGCCCGAAGGCCAGCGCATTGTGGCGAAGCATTTCTACCGGCCCTCCAAACCGGAGAGTGCCGATCCCGCCGACTTGGCGCGTTTCCCCAGAGTGGAACTGGTGACGATCGATGCGGTGTTCGGAGGCTGGGCGAAAGCACAGGAAATACACTTCAATGATGGCGGCGTGTTTGACTCGATCTATCAACCCGGCCGCTGACTGAGAACATTTGAGCATGAACCCGCTAAAGAAGAAACACAGCGTACTGCCGGGATTCGGACTGACTCTGGGCTACACGGTCTTCTATCTCTGCCTTATCGTCTTGATCCCGTTGAGCGGACTCGTCGTGAGAAGCACAACCATGACATTGCCGGACTTCTGGGCCAGCGTCACGGAACCTCGCGTCATGGCGTCGTACAAACTCACGTTCGGCGCCTCGCTGGCGGGCGCGCTGATCAACGCGGTGTTTGGGTTCATCGTTGCCTGGACATTGGTGCGATACAAGTTTCCTGGGAAGCGCATCGTGGACGCGATTGTGGACCTGCCATTCGCGCTGCCCACGGCGGTGTCGGGCATCGCGTTGACGGCGATCTATTCGAAGAATGGATGGCTTGGCCAGTACCTCGAGGCATGGGGAATCAAGGCGGCTTTCTATCCGTTGGGGGTCGTCATCGCACTCACATTCATTGGACTCCCCTTCGTTGTGCGCACGCTGCAGCCGGCCATCGCCGACCTCGACCCCGAACTTGAGGAGGCCGCCGCCAGCCTGGGCGCGCGGCGACTTCAGACGTTTCTGCGCGTCATCGTGCCTTCGCTGCTGCCGGCGCTGCTGACGGGATTTGCCTTGTCATTCGCGCGCGCAATCGGTGAATACGGTTCCGTGGTCTTCATCTCCGGAAACATGCCGATGCGCACCGAAATCACGAGTTTGCTCATCATCACCAAACTCGAGCAGTACGACTATGCGGGCGCGACGGCGCTCGCATTGGTCATGCTGATCGTGTCTTTCCTCCTGCTGCTCGCGATCAACGTGCTGCAATGGTGGAGTTCGCGCCGGTTTCATGGAGGGATCGCGTAATGGCCTCGCTCGACACCATCTACCCGGCCGTCCCCATCAAGGTGAAGGCGGCCACGAACCAGGAGCCGCTCTGGGTTCGCGTAATTCTCATTACCATAACGCTTGCGTTCATCGGACTGTTTCTGTTTCTGCCCCTTGCGGCCATCCTGACGGAAGCCCTCCGAAAGGGTTTGGGCGCGTACCTGGAGAGTTTTCGGGATGAGGACGCGTTGGCGGCGATCAAGCTCACGCTCATCGCCGCGGCCATATCGGTACCGGCCAACCTGGTATTCGGGGCCGCCGCGGCGTGGGCCTTGGCGAAGTTCGACTTTCGCGGCCGTAACGTGCTGGTGACACTGATTGACTTGCCATTCGCCGTCTCTCCGGTTATTGCGGGTCTGGTCTTTGTATTGCTTTTTGGACTCCAGGGATGGCTAGGTCCGTGGCTTTCAGAGCACGACATCAAGATCATCTTCGCCGTACCGGGGATCGTTCTGTGCACGATCTTCGTCACATTTCCCTTTGTCGCGCGCGAGTTGATTCCGCTCATGCAGGAACAGGGCAATGAAGAGGAGATGGCCGCACTTGTGCTCGGCGCCAGCGGATGGAAGACGTTCTGGCGCGTGACGGTCCCTAACGTCAAGTGGGCGCTGCTCTACGGGGTGATCCTGTGCAACGCACGCGCCATGGGCGAGTTCGGCGCGGTTTCGGTGGTCTCCGGCCATATTCGCGGCAAGACCAACACCATGCCGCTTCACGTGGAAGTGCTCTACAACGAATACAACTTTGTCGCAGCATTTGCCGTTGCTTCGCTGCTCGCGATGCTGGCCCTCGTGACACTCGCCTTGAAGTCAGCCGTCGAGTGGCGGATGAATCGAACGGATGTTGATACGATCCCTCCAGGGAAGGAGTGAACCATGAGCATCGCGGTCCGTCATATCACGAAGACATTCGGACGCTTCACCGCGCTGCGGGATGTCAGCCTCGAGGTTGCCGCGGGCGAACTCGTCGCGCTGCTTGGACCTTCGGGTTCGGGCAAGACCACCTTGCTGCGCATCATCTCCGGGCTTGATCAGCCCGATCCAAGTCCAGAGAGCGAGATCCTGTTCCACGAGGAGCGTGTGGAAAACCAGGGCGTAGGGCAACGCCAAGTGGGGTTCGTGTTTCAGCACTACGCGCTGTTCCGGCACATGACGGTGTTTGAGAATATCGCGTTCGGGCTTCGTGTGAGGCCGCGGAGCGAGCGTCCGGGCAAACAGGAAATCAGCCAGCGCGTGCGCGAACTGCTGCGCCTGATCCAGTTGGAGAATCTGGAAAGCCGTTACCCCGGGCAGCTATCCGGGGGACAACGCCAGCGCGTGGCGCTTGCGCGCGCCCTGGCCATCGAGCCCCGTGTGCTCCTGCTTGACGAACCGTTTGGCGCGCTGGACGCCAAAGTCCGGCAGGAACTCCGCCGTTGGCTGAGGCGCCTGCACGATGAACTGCATGTGACGAGCATCCTGGTCACGCATGATCAGGAGGAAGCCCTGGAGGTGGCCGATCGTATCGTCGTGATGAACGAAGGCCAAATTGAACAGCAAGGGACCCCGGAAGAGGTGTTCCACCAGCCGAAGACGGAGTTTGTCATTAACTTCCTGGGGAGTGTCAACCTATTCCATGGCCGGGTCGAGCGGGACGGCGTGCGCGTGGGCCCGCTGCTGCTGCCCAACAACCACATGGCGGGTGTCAATGGGCAGGTAGCGCGTGCCTTCATCCGCCCGTACGATGTGGAAGTACACCGCGACAAATCGCTGGCGGCGTTGCCCGCGAGGGTGTTGCGTGTGCAATCGGCGGGACCAACCGTGCGCCTGGAGCTGATGAGCACCTCGGGCGATTCGATTCTCGCGGAGATGTCGCACGACAAGTATCGCAAGCTGAATGTACGGAAAGAAGAGGAAGTATTTGTCAGTGTGCGTGATGCACGCACGTTCACGGATGACTACGTCATCTGACCGAGAGGGCCGCTACAGTTCGTCGACATTCTCCAGGTAGTGAAGCCACGCCTGACGCTGGAGCGCGGCGCGCACCACCTGCAAATCGTCTTTGGATGCCAGGCGGGCCAGTGCTTCGTAAAACGCGGGCCAATCGAACCGCAACACGGAAAGATTGTCCAGCGCGCGCACATTCGCGGTCCGGCCGGGCGACTGGTCGATGTGGAATTGGCGCATCTCCCCCAACAAGGCAGGGGCCTCCACAATCGTACTGAACCCGCCGCGGGAGACGACTTCCACTCCTCCACTCAAGAGGACGCAGCCTTCGTCCGGATTTGTGTCATCCTGTGTGAAGAGGATATCACCGGCGGCAACACTCCGGTGCGAGGCAACGGTCAGGAAGGCCGACTCGACTTGGATGCGGAGATGCTGTGGTAGCTCCAGCATCACGGAAAGCTGCCCTACCTGCTCCCTTGAGTCGTTCATTGCGTTGCTCCCGTCTCTTGAGTACCAGCCTGTAAGTCCTGGACCCCTGCGCGGCGCACAGCCCAAAGTGATATCCGCTGCATTGTAGTGGCGAAGCGGAGAGCGCGTCAACTGGGCCATGGTGGCCCTCTTCGTCGGGCGGGATTTGTTCCCGCCTTCTTCGGTAGGGCGGGTTTGCTTCCCGCCCTCTTCGCTAGTCGGGATGGCTTCCCGCCGCTCTGCATGAAGAGGGCGGGAACAAATCCCGCCCTACGCAAGAGGTGGGGTGGCAGGCCTCATCTTGCTTTCCCCGCCGATCCGTGCTTTGATGGTGGGGTGTGCGGCGGAAACGGCGGCGGAATCGCTACGGAGGGGGCATGATGCGGACGATTCTCATGGGCGTCTTGGTGGCTGGTATGGCTGTTCCGGCGTGTGTCGCAGGAGCGCAGGAAACACCGGTGCAGAAGCTCCGCGCGCTCATATTATCCGGGCGCAATAACCATGACTGGAAGACGACATCGCCGTTTCTGAAGCAGATATACGACGAAAGCGGCCGGTTCGAAGCGAGTATCGTGGACGATCCATCGACTCTCACGGCCGAAACGCTGGCGGCCTACGACGTGGTGGTCGATAATTGGAGTGCCTATCCCGAGATGACGGGGCGCCAGTGGGGACCGGAAGCCGAGAAGGCGGTCGTGGAATTCGTCAAGGGAGGCAAAGGTCTAGTAATACTGCATGCCGCGACGGCGTGTTTCTCGGACTGGCCGGAGTTCCAGGAGATGGCGGGGTGCACGTGGGGCGCGGAATCCGGCCATGGCTCCAAACACCGCTTTCTGGTTTCTATCGATGATCCCGAGCATCCGATCGTCGCGGGCATGGCGCCGTTCCTGACAGGACCTGACGAGCTGTATCACCGCCTCACGCCGCAACCCTCGATGCATCTGATTGCTTCCGCGTTCTCTGCGGAGCACCAGAAGGGCACGGGGCACTTCGAGCCGATGGCCGTCGTCACCCAGTATGGGAATGGCCGCTGTTTCTACAACATCCTTGGACACGATGTGGCGGCCATGGACCAGCCGGGGTTTCGCTCGCTGATGCTGCGTGGCACCGAATGGGCGGCCACAGGCGCGGTCACGCTCCCGGTGCCTGAACCTTGGCCTGCGCCCAAGGTGAACGCGGCCGTGGTGGTTGGAGGACACAGCTTCGATGAGGCGCAGTTCCCGAAATGGTTCTTCGAGGGGCCTCCGGGTGCAACGTATACGATCATTCCCCAGCAGGATGACAGCGAAATCTTCGAATCCGTTGAGGGTTTTCCG
>JADLCA010000666.1 GCA_020847495.1 Candidatus Hydrogenedentota bacterium
AGTGGTACCCGCTCTTCGATGAGAACAACAACCTGCTCTGGGACTACATGGCCCACGCGTGGAAGATCAATTACCACACCGTGCGCTCGATGATCCTGAGCGAAGCGCGGCTGCTGAAGATTACGGGCTGACGTGGGCCTCTGAAGCAGTGCGCATCGCGCACGCCCATATGACCAGCGCGGCAACTGACGGGAGTACTCGCATGAGACGATTCGGATTCCTTCCGGGGTTGGTGCTCCTGGCATGTTGCCTCGTTGGTCCTGCGCTTGCACAGCGCAACGAAACGGGCCTGGGGGCTTCGCTTTCGGACGCCGTGGACAAGCCCAAAGGCCCGCCCAAGGCAGAAGAGGTAGCGCCGGAACCGGCTGATCCTTCGCTTGACCAGGAAGGCGTGACGCTTCAGAAGCTCTCGCTGCGCGAACGGGTGGCACAGTTGATGCTGGTCACGCTGATGGGTGCGCCGAGTCCCGACATGTCGGACCGCGAGTTTCTGGCGCGGTACACGCCGGGGGGCGTGATCCTGCCGCCCATCGCTCGCCCGGCGTCGGTGGCGGACTACATAACGGCGTTGCGCCAAATGCCTATGGAGCGCACCTCCGGCATTGCGATGCTGATCGGCACCAATCTTTACGATCTCCCGCGCCGCGGAAACGCCAAGGTGGCCGGCTCCTTTATCCCGATGCCTTCCCTGCTCGCGGTCGCCGCGGCCAACGACCCGGAGATTACGGGGCGCCTTTCAAAACTGGCCGCCGAGCACCTCAAAGTCATGGGATTCAATTTTCACCTGGGTCCCTCGCTCGAATTGGCCCCCACGCTGCCCGGCGCGGAAGGCGGCTCAGCGTGTCTCGGCAGCGACCCGCGCTTCGTCGCGGAGAACGGCGCGGTAATCGCGAAGGCGATGCTGGACAGCCAAATCATCTCCATGCCCATGGGGTTTCCGGGTGGCGGTGCGAACCGCGTGCCGAAAATGCCCGCCATCCTCTTGACGCCCGCGCCGCTTTTGAAGGATCAGGAACTGCTCCCCTTCACAAAGGCGATCGAGGCGGGAGCGGACATCCTCCACGTGGGCAACACGCTTGTGCCGACGCTCGACCCCTCGAACGTGCCCGCCAGCATGTCGGCCGTCGTCATGCGCGACACGCTGCGTCAACAAATGGGCTTTGAAGGCGTGATTGTCGCCGGGCCGATGGACACCAACGATATCGCCATCAAGCACGACCCGACCGAGGCCGCCATGCTCGCCCTCGAGGCGGGCGCGGACATGATCTACTGGAACCAGGCCGGCCAACGCGTGATGCGGACGGTCGACAAGATCGTCGCGGCGATTGAGAGCGGCTTGATGAGCCAGGAGATTGTGGACTCCGCACTCGCGCGTGTGATGGCGCTCAAGAAAGAGCACAAGCTGCTGGAACGCGAGTTCCCCAAGGCAAAGGACGCCGAGGCGCTCGGCAAGAAGAAGAGTTATGCCAATGAGGCGTATGAGATTGAGCGCCGGTCCATCACGCTGGTCCAGAACCGGGGCAACGTGCTGCCGCTCAACAAGGCCGCCTCGGTCCCGGTGGGCGTAACCGGCGTCGCCGGGGTCGATGCCCTCGCAAACGCGCTTGAGGAGTACATCAAACCGGTGTCGCGCCAGCGCATCGGCACCGCGAAGTACGGCGGCGAGATCTACGACTTCGAGATCGACCGCCTGACATCGCACATCCGCGGAATCAAGACGGTGGTCGTGATTGTGACGCCCGACCTGCGCATCAGTAGCCAGCTTCGCCTGATCGGGGCGCTCCAGGAGGCAGGTGTGCGCGTCACCGTCGTGCTGCTCGGTTATCCAAGCATTCTGCCTGAACTCGTCGATGCGGAAGCCATCGTGCTTTCGTATACGAGTCCGGAGGCCGCCGATGCCAGCATGCGGGCCGTGGCCGATGTGCTCGTGGGTCAGGGACCGCTCGGTATCCTGCCCGCCGTACGCGACGTCAAGGCTAAGGTGGGCGTTCCCATGTCCTTCAGCGTGCTCGATGTGATCCGGGCACCCTCGGGCATTCTGCCCGTGACGATCGAGGAGCCTTTTGTGGCGGGCATGTCGGTGCCCTACGACCCGACCTTCTCGCTCAAGAAAGTCGAGTGGGATTTTGGCGATGGCAAGCAGTCAAAGGACTTCTTCCTTGAGCGCGCCTACGAATCACCGGGGCGCTACCCCATTACGCTGACGGTCACGGACAAGAAGAAGCAGACTGCTACGCGCACGCTGCACGCTGTGGTCGAGTGAGGAGCCCATCATGAAGTTCGCACTGGCGCTCCTGTGCGCCGTGGCCGCCAGTAGCGCCGAGCCCGGCCTGAAGTGGTCGTACTCTGCCCAATCGAATCTGTACGCACCTCCCCTGGTCGCGGACATGCATCCCCAACCTGGACTCGAGACCGTTCTGAGCGACGCGGATGTCCGCGTGTTGCGTTGCGTGGACGCAAAAGGCGCGCAACTCTGGGAGTACCGCGGAAAGTGGACCAAGCGGCTGACCTCCGGCGCATCACTGAGCTTCACCGCGCGCGAAGGGCACGGCACGCTTCTCGTCGGGAACGCGGACGGCCTCCTGTGTTGCATCGACGCGGCAACGGGCAGCGAAGTGTGGACCCGCCAAACGGGATCATTGGCGTGGGGAAACGCCATCTGGACGGACCTCGATGGCGACGGTCGAGATGAGGCGGTCGCGGGCACGGAGAATGCCATCGTCGCTATGGATGCGGCCGGCGAGCCGCGCTGGTCTTACGGGCCGGAGGTCTCTCCCACGCTGTCCGTCAACTGTCCCATCGCCGCGGCGGACCTCGACGGTGATGGATGCCACGAAGTCTTCGCCGTCGATCGCCTGGGCCCGCTGTGCGTGAACCCCGATGGTGGACTGCGCTGGCGCACTCAAACCGGCGACGTGTACGAAAGCGCCCCCATCGTGACGGACCTCGAGGGAGACGGCGCGCCCGAGCTGCTCGTCACCACGCGCCAGTCGGACGCCGTGTTTTGCTTCGATGCGCAAACGGGCACAGTCCTCTGGAAGTGCGGCATGCTCGGGCCAACATCCACCTATTCCGGGTCTTCGCTTGCCGCCGGCGATTTGAATGAAGACGGCGTGTCCGAAGTCCTCGCCGCCGACGGGGCGGGTCACGTCCACTGCGTGGAAGCTGGCCGTCTCGCCTGGGTCTTCACCATGGACAAGGAAAGCCACGGCGCGGTTTCACTGGGCGATGTCGATGGCGACGGCGCGATAGAAGTCCTGGTGGCGGGCGGCGATCGAAACCTGTATTGCCTGAGCCCTGAAGGGCTTTTGGAGTGGAAGACAGCCGCAACGCTGCGGCTTGTCCATCCCGCCACCATCGCTGACGTGGATCAGGATGGCATGACGGACATTCTCTTCTGCGGCGGCGACCGGACCTTGCGCTGTCTGACGCTCAAGGGCCGTTACGATTCCAACCTCGTGCCCTGGCCGTCACGGCGCTTTGACATCACGCAGTCTGGCTCGGATTTCCGCAGGCGCGTGGCACGTGACCTGTTACGCGAAAGCGTGGCGCTGCTGCGCAACGGCGGTTTTGAGTTGGCCGCCGCGATCGCGAACGCGGAGGACTACCCCGAAGGTTCGCCACTGCGCGAAACGCTTTCGGCGCTGCCCCGGGACTGGACCTCCGAGACGCTCTCCGCCACGCTTCAAATCTCGAGCGACTCCCCGCGAAGCGGGACACACGCTCTCAAGGTTACATCCAGCGGCGCCAGACCGGTCTTTGCCTCCGTGCCAATTCCCGTGGAGCGAGGCCTTCGCGCGATCCGCGCGCAAGTCTATGTCAGCATCGCGGCGGCAGAAGCTCGCGTCCGCTGGCTCGGCCCTTCCGGCGTGCTAGCCGAGAGCGTACTGACGGCGGCCGAATCGGAAGCAGGCGCATGGACGCGGCTGGGCATCGAACACGCCGGGACGCCACGCGGCGCCCAGTGGCTTCAACTGGTCTGCACCACTCCCGCGTCCGGTGGGCCCGTGTATTGGGACGATGCTTCCATCGAAGGCGAGTACTTGCGCAAACCACAGCTCCGCGTGGCGGTGAATCAGGCGGGCTATGATACGGGGGCGCCCAAGCGCTTCACTGCGTGGAGCAGTTTTGATTTTGCCGGTCCGGCCACGTTTTCGCTTGTGGATCCAGCGGGTCAGGCGGTGTTCGAAGGCGAGTTGAAACCCGAGGGCCGCATCACCGGCGCCTACGGCAGCGATTGGGGCTACCACTATTGGCGGGGCGACTTTTCCTCGTTCGACGTTTCGGGTCAATACCACATCCGCGTGACGGTGGGAGCTTTGGAAAGCCGGTCATGGCCGTTCACCATCGGCGAGCAGGTGCTGTGGAACACGACCGCGCGACCCGCATACCGCTTCTTCTACTTTCAGCGCTGTGGGTGCGAGGTGCCGGGCTTCCACGGGGCCTGTCATCTCGACGACGCGGCCAGCCCGGACGGCACGCGGCAGTACAGCCTCTCCGGCGGCTGGCACGACGCCGGCGACTACAACACGTACAACAACGCGCCTTACGTCTACGGCTTGGTCTGCGCCTACGCACTCCGCAAGGAGGCGTTTGACGCGCAGGACGAAGACGCCAACGGACGAAGCGATTTCCTCGACGAAATCCTCTGGGGCGGCGATCTTGCTCGCAGGATGATCGCGCCGGACGGCTCCTCGTATGGCGACATCACCTCCGGCTACGGCTTTTGGGGACCGCCCGAGTTGGAGACGGACAACATCCCGGGGACCGGCGATGAACGCCGCATCCGCGGCAACGAAACGGGAAACGACTCGGGCAATCACGTGGCCGCGGCCGCAAAGATCGCCCGCTTCATTCCAGACAACGCACCGTACCTTGAGGCGGCGCAGCGCGCCTTTCAGTGGCGCGCCGCGCAAGGGAGAAAGGACGCCCTGCAATTGAGCGCGGCGTTGGACCTCTATGCGGCAACCGGCAACGAGGACTACGCGCGCCAGGCGCATGAGCTTATACCCCACGCCGGCTGGGAGCAGGCGCAACTTGTCGAAGCGTACGACGCCACGTTCCAAACAGATCATCGGTCGCAGGTGCGCGAAGCGTTGGTCGCGCGCGCCGAGTCCATGCTGGAGCAGGCGGCAAATCCATTCGGGGTATATGCGTTCGGCACGAAGGACAAGCCCAACTTCTTTGGCACCCCGGAACGGGAAGGCGGCTGGCACGTCGGGAACAGCAGCCATATCCTCGCGGCGGCGAGCACTGTGGCCACCGCGTACCGCTACGAACCCGATCCGCGTTTCCTCGAATTCGTTTACGATCAGCTCAATTGGATTCTCGGCAACAACCCCTACGACCTGTGCCTGATGGAGGGCGTGGGCAGCTTCAATCCGCCGTCCTACCATCACCGCTACGCGGCGGGCGGAGTCCCGCGCGGTGCGGTACCGGGCAGCGTCGTCAATGGAATCACCTGGCGCGGGGTCGGCGACGACCGGCCTTATTTCGACATGCGCGGTCTGGACATTCCCGACTTCGAACCCAACGAGGTGTGGCTGCCCCACAACACAAACTACCTGAGCGTGATGGCCAATCTGCACCGCGCACGGGAACGCAAGGAGCCGTAGGCGTGCACAGATCCTGAATCCGGCAGTTGAATGGGACAGACACCGTGTTTCGCTTCGCAGAGCCTACGCGAAAGACGGTGTCAGTCCCTCGCCCGTCTGCGATCCCGCCTTTGGCATAGGCGCCCTTGCTTGTACCTTTGCAGTGGACAGCAGGCAGCCGTAAGAAAAACAAAACGGCGGGCACACCCGTGCCGGGCGTGTCCGCCGGAAATCCTTCAGGAATCGAGTTAGACGAACATCATGTAGCTTTGGATAGCCTGCCAGAATCCGGGCAGCACGACGCCAAACGCATACTGAAACAGATTTGCCCCTTCAAAACCGAGGAATGCAAAGAAAATCATGAGGATTGAGAGTAAAGCCATGTCACTGCTCCTTCGCTGTATACATAACCGAAATCGAGTCTTCTATGCTGTCAGAGGTATCCGGCTCCTGCGCGATGCGGGTAAGACCTATGAATTCCACGCCATCGACGCTGTGAACCCGCCGTCATACTACTCACACGCCACGACTGGTGACCAAACGCTTACGTTTCAGGGAAAGGTCATGACCGCCGAGGTCCCATGCCTGCCCCGAGACTACCCTCTAGAAGATGCCGCCGTCGTCGCCACCGGTGTCCGTGCCGCCGCCAGTGTCCGTGCCACCGCCACCCTGGCTGCTGCCGCCGGTCCCGTTCTTGTAGGGGAGAAGCCCGCCGAGCGTGCCCGCCATATTGACGATGGCCGCGCCACCTTCCAGGAAGGTGTTGTTCAGGAGAACCAGGCCATTTACGTAGTAGGTAAGCAGCGCTTCAAGCTTGAGGTCCAGGGCCGTCTGAGCGGTGCCGGGTGTCTTGGATACCGGGCGAAAATGGGGCTTTCGTGAACGCATCACGCGCTTCCTTTCCTGGTTGATGTCATCGCTATGCTGCATGCGTGCTCGGAACTCCAAGCACCGCATGTTTCATGTTCCACTCGAATTGAGCACGGCTGCAAGGCAAATTGCTCTGCACGCACGTTCGCCGACAAAAGACTAGACACCAGCTCCGCCGTCGTCACCACCACCGAAGACGAATTCCTCGATCACAACGGTCACGAACGTGCCGAGGTTGAGGGCATTCTGAAAAAGTCCACCCACGACTTCAGCGACATTACCGGTGAACAGCGGGATGAATTCCGCATTCACGGACGAAATGGTCGTCTTGAACTCGATCTTTGACGCCAACGCGGTCGTCGCGACCGCCGGACGGCGCGAAATGATTCGGTGATGCTTCATTGTGATCTCCTCAGCGTTTTTCACTTGGTCGATTGAGCCGGCCGTCGTACGCTGCCACACCGCGGAGCACGGCCACCTGCAACGAGTCCCTTTCCGTCTGAAACCTGAACAGGATTACTCCTGTCAATCAATTAAGCGCTGGTGCCGCGGCGATACGTTCAGTTCCTCTCGCGGCGCTCGACTCACTAAACCCCTTGTGTTCCAGGGACATTGTGACGGCGTGAGACACCTCACCTGTCCCGGATCGCTCTTACTATACACCCGAAATGGGCGTCCGTGTCAACCGCAGAATTGGTATATTTCCGCCCTCGGCCCTCTGGAATCCGGGTTACTCGCCCGCGAGGCGCTCAACGCGCCGCCGCTGCGGTCTTTTCGTCCAGTCGGTTCCGGAGCGACGCCAGTTCTTCCCGCAGTTCCGACGGCAGTTCCTCACCCAGAGTTCCGAAGAAGGCGTCGATATCGTCCGCTTCCTGCTTCCAGCTGCCAACATCCACCTTGAGCAATTCTTCCATGGTGTCGTTGTCGATGTCCAAGCCCGCCAAGTCCAGCGCATCGGGTGTCGGGACGTAGCCGATTGGCGTGGTTTCCGCGTTGCCTTCGCCGCGGGCGCGCTCCAGTATCCACTCCAGCACGCGCAGGTTCTCGCCATAGCCAGGCCACAGGAAGCGATTGTCCTTGCCGCGCTTGAACCAATTGACGTGGAACACTTTAGGCAACACCTTCGCCGCGCGTCCCATGTCGATCCAATGCTGGAAATAGCGTCCCATGTGATAGCCGCAGAAGGGGAGCATCGCAAAGGGGTCGCGCCGGACCTCGCCTTGCTTTCCGAATTGCGCGGCCGTCCGCTCGGAGGCCATGCTCGACCCTACGAATACGCCGTGGTCCCACGAGAATGCCTCGTACACGAGCGGGGCGAGCGTGTTGCGGCGCCCGCCAAAGATGAACGCCGAGATGGGCACACCCTCGGGGTCGTTGGCATGCGGTGAGGCGGAGGGGCACTGGTTGAACGGCGCGGTGAAACGGCTGTTTGCATGCGCGCCGGCGATGGGCTTGCCGTCGGCGTCCTGGATTCCCAGGTGCCAGGGGCGTCCCAGCCAGTCCACCGCATCCGCGGGAGGTTCGCCGTCGCCTTCTTCCCACCAGACGGTGCCGTCCTTGCCGAGCACCACATTGGTGAAAATCGTGTTCTTGCGAACACTGGCGACGGCGCTCGGGTTGGTCTTGGAGTTGGTCCCCGGCGCGACGCCGAAGAATCCGGTTTCCGGGTTGATGGCGCGGAACTGGCCGTTGGCGTCCAAGCGGATCCAAGCGATGTCGTCGCCGACCGTCCAGATCTTGTAACCCTTGGCCTTCAGTCCCTCCGGAGGCAGCAGCATGGCAAGGTTAGTCTTGCCGCAGGCGCTCGGGAAGGCGGCGGCCACGTACTCCGTCTTGCCGGAGGGGTCCTCGACGCCCAGGATCAGCATGTGTTCGGCGAGCCAGCCTTCCTGCTTGGCCATCCAACTGGCGATGCGCAGGGCCAGGCACTTCTTCCCGAGCAGCACGTTGCCGCCGTATCCGGAATTGACCGACCAGATTGTGTTGTCCTCGGGGAAGTGCAGGATCCGGCGTTTGTCGGCGTCCAGCGTCGCCTTACCATGCAGGCAGCGGGTGAAATCATCGCTCGTGCCGAGTTCATTCAGGACTGGCGTGCCAATCGTGCACATGATACTCATGTTCAGCACGACGTAGATGCTGTCCGTCAACTCGACGCCGATCTTCCGGAAAGGAGAGGCCAGCGGCCCCATGGCGAAAGGAACCACGTACATGGTCCGGCCCCGCATGCTGCCGCTGAAAAAGCCACGGGCCTCCGCGTACGCATCTTCGGGGCTTTTCCAGTTGTTCGTCGGCCCCGCGTCGGCCTTGTTGCGCGTGCAGATGAAGGTCTTGTCCTCCGTCCGGGCCACGTCGTTTTGGTGCGTACGGTGGTAATAGCTGCCGGGATGCTTCTCAGGATCCAACTTGACGATTTCGCCGGTGCTCGCCGCTTCGGCCCGCAGTACGTCCAATTGGGCCTCACCGCCATCGACCCACACAACCTTGTCGGGCTGGCAGAGTTTGACCATTTCCTGGATCCAGTTCTGCAGGTGCTCGTTACGTGTCAGGTTGTTCTCAGACATTCCTTCACTCCTTGATGGGCATCTCGGTTCTGGCCAGCGGCGGCCGGCCCGTGTTGCGTTGTGTGTCCGCGGGAGGCGCGCCAAAAGTCGTCAGGATTCTCTGTTCCTGTTCATCGGTCCTACAGCTACGGGCCCTGCTCGCAGGGTTCACTTCGCACGCCGCCGGATTCGCGCCGTGAACCATGCCGCGGCGGATATGGGTCTGGCACCGTAGAATCTACTGCTTCGCAGGAACTTCGGTGTGACCGTGGCGCGTGGACGTGGCATCCCGGGCCGATCCGGTCCCAAGCGGGCCTCAGGAATTCCGCGCGCGCCCCCATAAAATTGCAGGATTATGCCATATTGAATGGCCGCGCGTCTACCCAAATCCCACACGCGCGGCGATCTCGAGTCCTGGCCCAGGATTCAGGGTGAGTGCGAGGCGACCCAGGCAGTTTCGAACGTGGACACGGCGTTATTCAATGCATGCATGGCGAGAGGGACATAGAGCGAGCCCGTGCGCAGTTGGGCCGCGCCCAGCATCAATCCGAACACGAAGATTGTGGCCACGCCGAAGAGGTCATACTGAATGTGGAGCAGCGCCCAGAAAAGCGCGGTCAACACCACTGCTCCCCATGGCCCAATGGAGGACGCCGCGAACCCCCGCAGCATGAAGCCCCGGAAGAAGGACTCCTCGAACGCCGGGGCGGCTATCACCAAGGCAAACCACAGGAGCGGCGGCGACACGGCGCTCTGATACCACGCCACCACTTCATCGGGAACCAGGGGCATGCCCAGTGCCAAGCGCAGCGCGTCGGAAGAAACCATGAACGCCACGGCCAGCGCGGTCCACGACAGCAGTGCTCTTGCGGATGGCCGCGTCAGTCGAATGTAGTCTCCGCAGGGGATGCCGCGTGCCGGGCCGGTGAAAAGCGCGATGAATGCCAGGCCCGCCGGAGCGGCGAGCAAGGTAGCGAGCGCCAGGTACAGTCCGTCATCCTCCAACTGCTGGGCATATGCCATCGGGTCTATCGTACTGTCCACGGCGAATCGAAAGACAAACAGGACAATGCCCACGACGAGCTGCAACACGACATATACGCCCATGATCGCCAGGGACAACAGGAGCGTCATCCAGAATCCCCATAGGCGGGGCTGGGCGGAACTGTCCACTGACTCCGGCAACGCCAGAGGAGGCGGGCCTTCTGCGGGATTCTGGAGGGAACCGGTCATCGCCGCGGGTCTACCCGCGCGGCCAGGAGTAGGCGCCTGTATAGAGGTCGAACAGCGTCCGGTAGAACTTCATGAACCGTTCCGGTTCGGGGTTGAAGGCGATTTCCGCGAGGCACCAGCCCTGGTAGTTCATCGCTTTGAGCCGGTTGAAGAGGTCCTGCCAGGGATACTGATACACGCCGATCTCGTTGATGTGGACGTGGGTGATCTTATCCTTCAGCAGTTCGAAATTCGCTTCAATGCCCTTGTTCTCGTCCAGGTCGGTACCGTTGGAGTTCCAGCACACGGTCGCCTTGGGATGGTCAGCGAAATCCATAATCTGGCGAATGATCTTGGGATTGGAGGAATTTTTGCCGTGCACTTCCAAGCGGACTTCAACTCCAAGACCTTCGGCGAAGGTGGCGACCTGGTTAAGCGCCTTGCCGATCTGCTCACAGGTCTTCTCCACGGGCACACCCTCGGGCAACCCGTTCGGGCGGACCTTGATGCCTGAGGCGCCGACATCCGCAGCCAGACGCACGTAGGCGAGTGAGCCTTCGATGTTCTTCTTGACCTCCTCCGGGTCGGTGCTGTGATACTCGAACGCGGAGCCCAGGCCCGCGAGCTGCACCTTGGAATCCGCAAAGCGGCGTTTCACGTCGGCGCGCTGTTCGGGGGTCATCTCGACCTCCACACCGTGCTTGTGGGTGGTCCGGAGTTCCACGCCTTCCAATCCGGTCGCTTCGCAGAATGTGATGAGGGTGGGCAAATCCATGTCTTTGCCCATATTGTAGGTGACCATGCCAAGCTTCATGTTGCGTTTTCCCTTCCTGTAAGCGGAGCCGGGGATATCCTAGCCCATCGTGCAGGGCATGTCCATTGGAGCGGACGAACACGGACGAACACGGACAGGCGTGGACAGGCGTGGACAGGCGTGGACAGGCGTGGACAGACGTGGACAGACGTGGACAGACGTGGACAGACGTGGACATGTCTTTTCTTGTCCAAGGTAGTCCGTGTTCGTCCGTGTGTTCCCGGGGTTGGCCGAAGCGCAGCGAAGGCCTGCCCCGGGTACGCAGACCGCTTCCCGCTACCCCGAAAGGGCTGCATAGCCGTCGTGTCGCCAATCCCAAACGCGCCGTTCATAAAATTGTACCGCAAGCTACGCACCCCCTTCCGGGGAGTCCTCTGGGACGTGTTGACCCTGGGTAGTCCCGCCGTAACGGCGGGCCAACCCAAGGGGCTTTGTGGCGGTAGCGGAACGGGTAGTCTTGGTGCGATTGCCCTGTGTTCCCGGGCGCACGTGCAAAGAGTCCCAAAATGGTGTATAATAATATGTCTTTCTGTGTGTTTCGGACAAGTGATATTATACCCGCTAAAGGAGTATACTCCCGATGAGAGGCTTTGGCCTGCTTGCCATCTTGCTGTGTCTATTCGCCGGGCACGCCATTCTTGCCCAGGACGCGGCAACCGACCCTGCCGCCCCGGCACCAGCGGCGCCTGCCCCGGCGGAGCCTGCTCCCGCTCTCCCGGCGCCGCCCGCGGAGCCCGTGCCCGCTCCGGCGCCGGCGGAGCCTGTCCCTATGCCCGGCGTGCCCGCGGAAGTTACCGAAACACCCGCGCCCATGCCCGAAACCCAAGTTCCCGCGGAAGATCCGGTCGCGGCCCCTGCGGCGGCGGTGCCCGAAGCGCCCGTTCCCGCACCCGCCCCGCAACCCGCCGGCACGCCATTGGCGCGCGTGTTCGGGACAGCCGTGACCCTCGACGAAACGATGCGCCAGCAGGTGCTCGCCGAAGAGCCCGGCAAGCGACACTACATCGACGCCAACCAGGACGGCATCCCGGAAGAAGTGTGGTTCATCGATCTCGCCCCGCGGCATCCCGAAGAGTGGCGTCCGCTGCTGGTGCGGGCGATTGACGAAGATGGCGATCTGACCATGGGCGGCCAGCCCGACCAGGACAGTGACCTCTACATCGCGGACTGGCACGCCGATGGCATCGTCGATGCAGTGCTCGACTATACCGATGTGGACAAAGACCAGGACATCGACGAGATGGGCCTGTATTTTGCCGCCTCAGGACCGTGGGGACCCGAAGGGTCCGTGGCCGTGTGGTGGGGCTCCGATACGGGCGATGACAACCTGCTCTGGTACGACGTGGGGTACACCTACAACCAGGCCTTGTGCCAGTACCACTCTCATTTCGGCGGCAACGAGCTCTTTTCGGCGTTTGCGCTCGCCCCCGATGCGGCGGAATGGAAGCCGGTTCTGGAGAACCCCTTTGTCTTCTACGACCTCGATGGCGACGGCGTTTCCGAGGAGACTATCCGCTATGACGCGGAAGGCGCTGCCATCAAGACCTACCGCCACAGCTTTGACGCGGACAACGACTCCACGCCCCGGAACCCGCGCGATTACGATGTATCGATCACCGCGCACGCGCCGAATGGAGGGGTGCCCATCGACCCGGCCTCCCTGCAGACGGTGCAACTGCGCGGGATTCCCACGGCGCCGTTCCTGGCACATGCCCCGGCTCAGACGGCGGGCGTACCCGCCGTGTGGGACCGCACGCTGCTCGTGTGGGATGAGAACGATCATAATGTGAACGGCGAGGACTTCGCCGACACCGATGAACGTTGGGAAGGCATCATCGCGCAGGGCGTGGATGGCTTCCCGCAGGTGGGTGGCCCCAGTGCCGGTCAGGCGAACAAACGCTACGAACTGGCCACTCAGACCGGTCAGCCGATTCAAGCCTACTACCACGCCACGGACCACCGCATTCACCTGCGCGGCGCCCAGCGCGCCTGGCTCGACGTGGACTCGGACCTGGACCACACCGTGGACATGAAGTACAGCATCGCGGATGCCGACGGCGATGGCGTTCTGGACACCTGGAGCGTTGATGTGAACGCCGACGGTACCCCGGAAGACTCGTGGACCGCGGCGGGCGCGGAAGTGCGGGACATCCCCTGGAATTGGGGTGCCGTCAACGCGATGCGCACGGAGATCGCCGCCAGTCTGTCGCAGAACCTCCTCGGCCTGACGCAACGCCTCGAGCAAGCGGTCGCGGCGGCGGGCGCTGACCCCCACGCGGACATCGTGTCTCAGTTGGTGCGGTCCAGTCTGACCGGCCCGGCGATCGATCCCGAGCTGCGGCGCAAGCTGATGAACAGCGATGAGTCGGTGGCGTTCTACCTGGACCTGCTGAAGGACCGGTTGATCGTACAACTGAAAGCCGTGGCGCCGGATGCGCCGTTCTGGCCCGCGTTCAATGAGGCGCGCGGCCGCGGCGACCTCGCCGCCATGCAGGCACAACTCGAACAGACCTACGCCCTCGCGGAGGCCGTTCCCGCGTATGCGGATTGGATTATGCCGAAGCGCACCGAGGCGGCGGGCGGACCGCGCGTGGTGTGCGCGCAAGATTGGGTGCCCGAGCACATCGGTTTGGAGAATGAAGAGGTTGCCTACCGCTACTACTGGGGGCAAATCGATTTCTACGGCAAGAACCGCGACGGATTCATGTTGAGCACGCTGACCGGTGATCAACAGGATGGCCCGTGGGGTATAGACGCCTTATTCGTGCGCGACACGGCGGGGTGCGGCGGAGTGACCCTGTATATCAATGGCGAGGCCTACCCCGTCTGGAGCCCGCAGGGCAAGGGGTTTGTTCTGTTCGAGAAATCCGTTGTCGAGCAGGCCGACGACCATGTGATCGTGGAGGCCAAGGCGGCGAACGTGGGACCGGAAGGCGGCACGTACACCGTGCGCATGCGGTACTCGCTGTACGCCGGAAGGCGCGACACGGGGATCGAGGTGCTCGCGGAAGGTGGAAAATCCGAAGACGTGATCGAACTGGGAATCAATCTCACCCGCTTGACGGAACAGCCATTCTACATGCTGGACCAGGAAGCGGGCGTGATGGCCGTTCGCGGTTACCAATCCCCGAAGGTCGGCACAATTGGTATGGGCGCTGTCTACCCGGCGGCACGCTTCCTGCGCGTGGGCGATGCGCCCAGCGAAAACCAGGTGGTGCTATCCATCGAAAAAGGCGTGCCGCTGGTGTACCACGTCCAAGGGGACTGGGTGCGCGGCCGCCGTTTTCCGGTCGCGCCGTCCGATACCGATTGGATGAACGAACTGCGCACATTGGCCGTTTCGCTGGCATTGAAATAGGCGGCAGGTTCGCGGGACACATAGGTCCTCACGGAAACGTCTCCACGCCGTCCAACGCCGCGGCTTCCGTGAGCATCCAGAATTTGGAGCCCTCCGGTTGCGGGTAGCGCTCAAACTCGACATGTCCATCCATGAAGAGGACATTCCCGCCCGGTGGGTGGTTGTACTCGGTGGGTGAGCCGTTGTCGGTCCGGACGGTGTCCCACTGCACGGCGACCACGGATTCCGCCGTCTCCGCCGATGCGGGACTGTTGATGTCGGTGACAAAGAACCGTTCCACCCCGGATCGAAGACGCCGAACCGTGACCTCCTCGCCCGTGCTCGGCTTGAGCACGAAGATGTCCGACATCCGCGTCTCCCAGTTCACGCTGTAGCCGGTCAGGTTGTCCAAGGTTTTGCCAAACTCCGCCATGTCCAGGATCTTTGCCACATCGTCTGAGCGCACCGCGTACCCCCAATACACATAGGAGTAGTCGGCCGTGACCGGGTATTCGGAGAGTCCGGCGACGGGATTGGGGTCCGGCGCGGTTTGCCACGAAGGGTGCACGGGTCTCATGAAGGCATCCAGGGTCTGCCATGTGCCGTATTCGATGTCCGAAGGACAGAGCATGACACGATGATCGGTCATGTACTCCGGGTAGACGAAGGGGCCGTCGAAGCTGCTCCAACACCCGAGGTCGGGCGCGTAGGACTGATGATAGGGAATCATCCGCGGCACCCAGTATCCGTCGTTTTCGTCCGCGAACATATGGTGGATCATGGCGAGCTGCTTGAGGTTGCCCGCGCAGGCGGCGCGCCGGGCGCTTTCGCGGGCCCTCGAAAGGGCGGGCAGAATGAGCCCTGCCAGAATCGCGATAATCGCAATCACCACAAGCAGTTCGACCAGCGAGAAACCACGGTGCCGCATGATCGTTCTCCCCGGAATGCGTTGCCCCAGTGCCACCAGTATGATGACGTTAAGCGGCCTCGTCGATCACGCGCTCCGGGGAAAGCCGGGTTGGTTTCGCCGCTCAGCCTAATCGCTCCATGCAATCAATGAGCGCCGCGCAGATGTATTCGTTGTCGTCGTCGCTCATGGCGGGGTGAATGGGGATGCAGAAGAGCCGCCGTCCCAATTGCTCGGACAACGGCAGGCTCTGACCCTTGGCGTGGTCGCGCAGGAGCTTGCGTTTCTCGTACACCGGCGGATTGGCGACCACGCACTTGATATTGTGCTCGTCGTCGAGCATCTTCATGATTTGGTCGCGCTTCTCGCCCGCCCATTCCTCTTTCACGAGCAGTGTGTAGAGGTAGTAGGAATGCACGCAATCCTCGGGCTCGAACGGCAAGGTGAGGCCGGGCACCCCTTCCAGCATTTCATCACGCCGATGCGCCAGCCGGCGCCGCGAATCAATGAAGCTGTCCAGCTTGCTCAACTGCACCAGTCCTACGGCGGCTTGGACTTTCGTCATGACGTTGGACGTGCCCCACACGTCGGTGTCCATGCCGTAAAACCGGGATGAGCGGCAGAAGGCCGCAACATCGTCGTCGTCCGTCGTGATCATGCCGCCCTCGCCGAGGGTGTTGATGTTCTTCATGGTATGGAATGAAAAGACCGTCAGGAGGCCCTTCTTGCCGATCTTCGTGCCACGGTATGAACCGCCGCAGGCCCGGGCCGCGTCGCCAATGACGGCCAGGGGGCCGTGGACATCGTGCGGATGGCGCTTGGCGATCTCGAAGTAATCATCCATCGGGGCGCTCAGGCCATTCATGTGCACGGGGAAGATCGCGCGGGTGCGCGGCGTGATGCGCGCCTCGACGTCGTTGGGATCCAGTTGCAGGGTCTTGGGGTCCACCTCGCCCCAGACGATCTGGCCACCGGCCCCCATGACCGCCAGCGGCGACGCCACGAAGTTGACCGCGGGCACGATGACCTCGTCGCCGGGCTGGAGGTTGAGGTAGCGCATCGCTTGATCGAGGCCCGGCCCGGCGCTGTTCAGCGCCACGGCGTGCTTGGTGCCGCAATATTCGGCAAAGGCTTTCTCGAAATCCGGAATGGGCGGGGCCGAAAACCCGAAGCCCCGGCTCGGGGGGATGGAGTCGCGCATGGCTGCTACGGCTGCTTCGATTTCTTCTTCCCCGTAGACGCTGCCCAGCAGAGGCTCGCCCTCCCAGGTCATGGACGTCTTACCCCGCTTCAGGATCTCGTTTCGCTGTTGCCCCGAAATCATAATGCCTCCGCTTGCTGGTCTGTTGACGCTCCCCCAGTTCACAGGAATCCTGCCATTGTCGCCGCCCGTTTACAAGCGCGCGGCATTCATTTTGCCGGGGGCGATGTGATAGCATAACCGCGTGCAACGCTTACCTCGCGAGAAGAAACTGCGGGCGATCCTCCTGATGGACAAGGACCGGGTGGGACTGGCTATCGCATTTCTGGTCGCGGCGGTGGTGCTCGCGGTGAGCCTGCTACTCGCCGGCGTCGAGGGTTTCGAGGTCATTTTCCGGGTAGGGGTTGCGTTCACGGTGACCTATGTCGTTACGTTCGTGTCGTTTGGCTTCATCCAGCGAACGGCTGGGGGCGAATTGAGCGCCCAGGAAGAAAGACGCCTTGCCGAAGAAGCGGCCGCCCGCCGGCGGGTCGAAGAGGAAGAATCGGGGACGGGTTCCCCTGGAGAGGATGAATGAGAGTTGCAGTATTTGCCTTGGCGCTGATTGCGGTGCTGAGCAGCATTCCGGCGGCCCGTGCACAGGCACCCAACCTGGAACTGATGGACATCGTGCTCAAGTCGGTCCCGGATGGACCGGTGGCCATCGTCAACAAGCAGGCCATCTCCGCGCAGGAGTTCAAGGACCTCTACATGGGCGAAGTCTTGCGCTGGGCCCAGTTGAATCCCGGCACCCCGGTCGATGACCAGACGCGGCTTGGCATCGCCCTGAATGGCTTGCGCATGCTCATCGAACGGGAGGTGCTGTACCAGGAGGCGGTGGCGCGCAAGCTGACGATTCCGCAAGCGGAACTGGAAGCAAAGTGGCAGGAAGAGCTCGATGCGCTCAAGAAGGCTGCCGCTCAAGGGGGAAATGAAGAACTCACGGAGAAGGACCTCCTCGAGAAGGCGGGCGCCACGCGCGAAGAAGCGTTGGCCGAGTTGCGCAAGGCGCTCCTGGTCGAAACCGTTCGCGAATCGATCATGAAGGACAAGGGCGTGACGGTCAGCGACCAGGAAGTCTCCCAGTGGTACGAACAAAACCGAAACCTCACGCGCCGTCCCGACATGATGCACCTGAAGCAGATTTTCGTGCAGGCCGGCGAGAACATCAAGGAAGACAAGCGGGCCGAGGCCCGAAAGAAGGCCCAGGACGCCTACGACCGCATCCGCGCGGGCCAGAGCTTTGAAGGCGTGGCCAAGGCCGTTTCCGAGGGGCGCTACAAGGACGAGGGCGGCGACTGGGGCCTGCTTCCCGTCAGCGAGTTCCCGCCATTCATCGTGGAGGCTGCCAACAAGCTCAAACCGGGCGACGTCAGCACGGTTATCGAAAGCGAGTGGGGATTCCACATTCTCAAGTTAATCGAGGTGGTCGCGGGTGAAGAAACCTCTCTGGAGAAGGCCGCCCCGGAGATCCGGCGGATGCTCACGATGAAGAAGGGCTCGGAGGCCATTCACGAATTCACGAGCAAGGTGACGGCCAATCCGGAGGCCCTGCAGGTGTTTCTGGACCTCGAGAAGCAGATTGAGGCAAGGCCGGATCTGCAGCAGAAGCTGAGCACCGGAGGACCTGCGCCGGAGGCCAAGCCGGGGACCCCGGCACCGGAAGCCAGGGCCAGCGCGCCTTCGGGAAGGAAGCGCAAGGACTAAGCAGGGGACTCCGGCCGATCGGACCGATCCGTCCGATCCATCCGACGAGCATGGAGCGTGCCATGGCGGCGCGCCGGCCTTACGTAGAGCGGAACCGGCCATGTGTGCAGTTCACCTTGATACCGCTTCTGAGACCATCCCATGCGAAATCCGCTCCGATGATCTCACACGCCAGTTGTATGCGACCGACGCGTCCCTCTACCAAATCGTCCCCGACGCTGTGGCCTTTCCACGCTCGGCCACTGAGGCGGCCGCCGCGGTGCGCGCCGCACAGGACGCAGGGCTTGCCGTAATCCCCCGAGGCGCAGGGACCGGACTCTCCGGCGGCGCGATCGGAAGAGGCATGGTGATCGACGTCTCTCGGTACAACCGTGCCATCGAAGACTTCGATCGCGAGCGCCGCACGGTCCGCGTGGGCGCGGGGGTCGTGCTCGACCAACTCAACGCTTTTCTCAAACCGCACGGGCTCTGGTTTGGCCCGGACGTGGCCACGAGCGCGCGCGCCACGCTCGGCGGGATGATCGCGAACAACTCTTCCGGCGCTCATGCGCCGATCTACGGCACGACCGCGGCCCACGTGCGCGCACTGGAACTCGTGCTGGCCGATGGCCGCATCGAGACGGTGGGGCCCGGCTACGAAACCTTGCCAGAACTGCGCCGTTCCGTCGATGAGAGCATTCAACGCCGCGCCGCAGCTATTCGCGAGCACATGCCGCACATCTTGGTCAAGCGTTGGCCTGGGTACGCGGTCGATCGTTACCTGCGCGATGGCGCGGACCTTACCAAGGTCATGGCCGGCAGCGAAGGCACACTGGCGATGATCGCGTCCGCGGAGCTGGGACTCGTTCCCCTGCCCGCGCGCAAAGGGCTGTGCCTGATCTTCTTCCCCTCCATCACCGAGGCGGCGCACGCGACAGTTGAGATGCTCGATCTGGAGCCCGCGGCCATCGAAGAAATCGACGACGTGCTGTGGAGCCAGACGCGCGGCCAACTTGCGTTTGAGCCGACGCGCGCATTGCTGCGCCTCGATGAGGACCCGTGCAAGTGTCTTTTGATCGTGGAGTTCTACGACGAGGTCGAAGACAAACTGGCCGCGCTATCCAAGCGCAACATCGGCCTCCGCAAGCAGATCATCACGGACCCGCGCGAAATGGAGATGGTGTGGGCCTTGCGCAAGGCGGGTCTCTCGCTGCTCACGGGGTGCAAGGGTTCCGCAAAGCCCGTGCCCGGAATCGAAGACATCGCTGTGGCGCCTCGCAAGTTGCCTGAATATGTCGATGGTCTGCTCGCGCTCTTCAAGAAGATGGACCTCGAAGGATCGTTCTACGGCCACGCGGCGTCGGGTCTCCTGCACGTGCGCCCGGTGCTCGACCTGCACACTGCGCGCGACGTGGAGCGGTACCGTCAGCTCAGTGATGAGGTGTCGGCGCTCGTGATGCAGGTGAAAGGATCAATCTCCGCAGAGCATGGCGTCGGCATCGGCCACACGGAGTACATGCCGGAACATCTCGGCCCGGAGGTCATGGAAGTGATGCGCGAGATCAAACATCACTTCGACCCCAAAAACATTCTCAACCCCGGCAAGATCGTCCCCGCCGAGGGTTTTGACTACCGTATCGATACGAACTTGCGCATGGGCCCCGGACACCAGACGCCGGTTCCGTTCGAGCCGCTGCTGGCGTTCGCGGCGAAGGATGAGTCCTTCATCGGCAATCTCGAACAGTGCAATGGCTGCGGGGGCTGCCGCAAAGCGCCGCCCGTGATGTGCCCCACCTACCAGGCTACGGGCGAAGAGATCATGTCGACGCGCGGGCGTGCCAACACGATTCGGGCGGCGCTGGAAGGAAGACTCGGAAACGATCCCCTGTTGTCCCCCGAACTCGACGCAGCCCTGAGCAACTGCCTCGCGTGCAAGGCTTGCACGGCGGAATGTCCATCGAACGTAAACCTTTCGCTGCTGAAGGCGGAGATGGTGCATGCGCGCCAGCGACGCGATGGCGTTTCCCTGCGGGAGCGGCTGGTCAGCGCGGTGGACCTGCTGGGCAAACTCGGATGCGCCATGCCGCGTCTCGCGAATGCCGCGATTGCCAACCGGTTCGTCCGCGCGCTCATGCAGCGCTTCATTGGGTTCACGGTGAGGCGTCCGCTGCCCGCCTATGCGCTGGAGCGCTTTGATCGCTGGTTTGCGAAGCGGCCGCGATTTGCAGGCGCCACGCGCGGCCGTATCATGCTCTGGGACGATACCTTCGTGCGTTACAACGAGCCGCACATCGGCAAGGCGGCCGTGGCGGTGCTCGAGGCAGCGGGGTACGAAGTCGTGCTTCCCTTGGGGCGCCAGTGCTGCGGACGTCCCGCGTTCAGCATGGGACGACTCGACGTGGCGCGAAGCTATGGCTTGCACAATGTGAAGCTGCTGGAGGGAGGCGATACGCCAATCCTCTTCCTCGAACCCTCGTGCTACTCGATGTTCCGCGACGACTACGCGGAACTGGGCATCCCGAACGCGGATGTGGTTGCGAAGCGGTGCATGCTATTCGAGGAGTTCATCTTCGCGCTGTTGGAGCGCGAGCCGGACGCGCTGCGTTTCGCACCGGGGTACACGTGGGCGGCCATTCACGGGCATTGCCACACCAAGGCGCTCACCGATGCCAGTGTCGCGCAGAAACTCGCGGCAAAGCTGCCGAATAGCAACGTGACCGTCCTCAACACCGGGTGCTGCGGAATGGCGGGCGCCTTTGGGGCGCTGGAATCAAAATACGACCTGTCCGTGCAAGTGGCGCAACCTCTCGTGGAGCAGATCAACGCTTTGCAGGCGGGCACGGAAGTCGTCGCGTGCGGCACAAGTTGCCGGCACCAGATCGATCACCTGACTCCCGTGCACCCCATTCACATAGCGGAATTGCTGGCCCGCGCCCTCGATAAGCAGGGTTGAGAATAGGAACCACTGATGATTCAGATGTGCGCGTTCGCTGTAAAGGACGAAGACACAGGCGAGGGCGCCTGTGCCACACGTCTATCTCCCGATCCTCGACCTTCTGAGATTCGTGATACCTTTGCGTAAGTTAAGCGCGGCATGAAAGG
>JADLCA010000667.1 GCA_020847495.1 Candidatus Hydrogenedentota bacterium
CTCCGCCGTTCCAACGGCGACGGGAGCCGCGGGCGCATCTGAAGTCAACGGGGCGGGCTCGGTCGGTCCACAACCCGCCAGGGCCACCAGAAAAAGCGCACTCGGAATCCACGCGAGCTTCATGCAACGCCTCCTTTCCGCAAAGCGATCCGTTCGTTAAGAACCGCCGCGACTATAACCATAATCCCCACGTAGATAAGAACATATTGTTGGCGGACCCCGGCCATAAGCAAGCCGTGCCGGAGCACGCCGATAATCAGCAGACCCAGCAAGGTACCCGTGACAGAGCCGCGCCCACCGCTGATCCGGGTGCCTCCAACCACAACGCAGGCGATGGCTTCCAGTTCGAGACCTGCAGCGGTGTCGGCTTTGGCGGTGGCGTAAAGCGCCGTGTGAAAGAGGGCGCCAACGCCACAGGCTAAACCTGAAACAGTGTAAAGCAAGGCCTTCAACCCGCGCACGTTGATGGCCGCGAAGGCCGCGGCGGTTTCGTTTTCGCCGACGCATTCGGTGAAGCGTCCCACCCAGGACTTGCGCATGAGCACCCAGCCCGCGGCAAAAAACAGTAGCATCACGACGAAAGAGAACGGTACATACGGCTGGCCATTGGCGTCGGCAAGAAAACCCACGGCATTGCCGTTCGATAGCCAACGGAATCCCTGAGGAAGACCGCCCAGCGAGCGGGCCCGGCTCAGGCCCATCGCGAGACCGCGAAACAAAGCCATGGTCGCAAGCGTCACCACGAGTGGCGGCACGCGCAGATAGCTTGAAATCCCGCCGTTGAATGCGCCTGCAATCGTGCCCACGAGCACCGCAGCGGCGCTCGCGGACCAGATGCTCCAGCCCGCATCGCCGTAAAGCAAACCCACTACCACGACCGCCAGGGCCACGATGCTTCCCACGGACAGGTCAATGCCCGCCGTCGTGATGATGAAGGTCATGGGCACGGCGATCATGCCCATGACCGCCCAGTAGCGCGATTGCCGGAACAGGTCCGGCCAATCGAGGAAGCCATCGACGAATAGGCCTAATCCCGAGAAGATGAGCATCAGCAGGACGAAGAGCGCAAACTCGCGTGTAGCCAGCATGCGCTTGATCATGCGACGCTCCGCTGCGCCCGCTGTAGGCGCATGTCGGCCAGTACAGCCGCGAGTATCAGCGCGCCCACGAAGAAGTGCGACCAGTAGGAACTCACCCGCGCAAGGATCAGGATGTTATACAACATGGCCACAAGAAATGCGCCCAGCAGCGTGCCGATGGCCGAACCGCGGCCGCCCAGAATGTTGGTGCCGCCGATGACCGCCGCCGCGATGGCCTGCAACTCCCAGCCTTCGCCCGTGTTCGCCTGCACCTTGCCGTAGTAGCCCGCATGCAGCACGGCGGTGAGCCCGGTCAGGATTCCCGATACGGCAAAGACGAAGAGAGTGAGGCGCGTCTTGGAAAGGCCGATGAGGCGCGCCGCGGATTCGGAATTGCCCAAAGCCAATATGCGCCGTCCGGTCAGGGTGTAGCGCAACAAGATGTGCACCAGCACCGTCACCGCCAGCACGCACCAGACAGTTTTGGGGATGCCCAACAAACTGCCCTCCGCCAGCGCGCGGTATCCTTCGGGCAACTGAATCACCTCGCGGCCACCGGTGGCCCATCGCATGACGCCCCGATAGATGCTGAGCCCCGCCAAGGTAACAATGATGGGGTGAATCCGCGCGATGAGGGCGGTAGTCCCATTGATAATACTCAGCGAACATCCGAGACCCATGGCCAGCGCGAGACAGACGGGCGCGGGCCATCCAGCCTTCGCGGCAAGTGCGGCCACGGCACCGACAAGACCCATCATCGAGCCGATGGAGATATCAATGCCGCCCGCGCAGATGATCAGCATGACGCCCTGCGCCATGATCGCCGGGAGCGCGGCATTGGCGAGGATGTCCAGGAAGTTTTCCGTGGTGGCGAACTCGGCTGGCTTCACCAGTGCCATGATCCCCGCCACAACCAGAATGAATCCCAGCAATCCTCCTTCCCGCAGGCGCGTGAGCGCGCGAAGGCGGCCACGGTCTTGCGCACGTCCGGTGCGTGGAATTGCCCTCGGCACGGCCGCCGCCGCGATTGCCGCTTCCGTACCGGTTCTGGGGTCAAACACGCCGGTCCGGCGCCCTTCCGCGAGGGTAACAACGCGGTCGCTGACCGCCATGATCTCCGGCAGGTCAGAGCTGATGAGCAGAATCGCCGCGCCTTTCCCCGCAAGGTCGTCGATAAGGTTGTGTATTTCCGTCTTGGCTCCAACATCAACGCCACGAGTCGGCTCATCGAGGATAAACACGTTTGGATTGGTGCATTGCCACCGGCCAAATACGACCTTCTGCTGGTTGCCGCCGCTTAGGGTGCCAATAGCCTGCTCCATGCTCGCCGCACGCACGCGGGTCGAGGCCATGGCCTGCTTCGTGAGAGCCGTTTCTCTCGTGCCGGACACGATGCCCGCCACTGACAACCGGCGAAGCTGGGCCACGCTGGTGTTCGTGCGAATGGAATGCCCGCGGAAGATGCCTTGCACGAGGCGATCTTCAGGCAGATAGGCCACGCCTTGCTTAACTGCGCGACGCGGACTGCAGGGCCGATACGGTTTGCCATTCAGGGAAACCCGGCCGTCGGGCGCGCTTCGCAAGCCAAAGAGGCTTTGGCCGAGTTCGCTCCGGCCCGCGCCGATGAATCCGTAGAGTCCAACGATCTCGCCGGCGTGCACTGCGATCGAGATTTCCTGAAAGGCCCCCGCGGGATCGGTCAACCCTTCCATCGTCAGACAGGCAGGACCGAGAGATACATTCCGTTTGGCGAAGATGCGGGTGACTTCGCGTCCCACCATGTCGTTCACCATCTGCTGCATAGTCAGTCCTGCGGCAGCGTGGGTGCCTACGGTCTGCCCGTCGCGCATGATCGTGACCCGGTCGCACAGGTCCAGCACTTCCTCCAACCGGTGGCTCACGTAGACGATGGCCACGCCCTGGTCGCGCAACACGCGTAGGCGAACGAAGAGGTTCTGAATTTCTTTCAGGGTGAGCGATGCGGTGGGTTCGTCGAGAAACAGGACGCGTGCCTGCGCGGAAACTGCGGCGGCGATTTCGGCCATCATGCGGCGCGCCACGGGGAGACCCGCCGCTGCCGTGCGCACGTCGAAC
The DNA here is from genome assembly GCA_020847495.1 of Candidatus Hydrogenedentota bacterium. Classification (GTDB taxonomy): domain Bacteria; phylum Hydrogenedentota; class Hydrogenedentia; order Hydrogenedentales; family SLHB01; genus JAHDWY01. The sequence continues at coordinate 3,174 of JADLCA010000667.1, forward strand.
CGCTCGCCCATGGCTGCCACCATCTCCCCGGCTTTATGGAAAGTGGCGCCCCATTGGACCAACCCCAGACGCCCGCGTACAAGCCCTTGGCCCAGGAGCATGTTTTCCGCCAGACTCAGTTGGGGAAACAGATCGGCTTCCTGGTGGACCACCGCCACTCCGGCAGCAGCAGCCTGGCGCGGGTTGGCGAAATGAACTGGGGCTCCCTGAAGGCTGATGGTGCCTTCGTCCGGGTGCAGCACGCCCGACGCGACATTGATGAGCGTGCTCTTGCCGGCGCCATTCTCGCCTATCAAGGCGTGAATCTCGCCCGCTTCCACGCAGAGCGAGGCGCCACCCAGGGCTGTAATCCCCCCAAAGCGCTTGACGATTCCGCTCATCTCCAGGCAAGGCACGCCCGAATCCCCTCCCATTCTACCAGCACGCATGCGATGCGGGCAGCTGCTTCGCAGTGGCATCCTCCCGCAGTGGCCCGCATCTTCCATTAAAGCAGAATTCAACAATTCGGATGAAACAAGACACCGCCCTCGACGCTGTGAAATGCGCTTCCGCGTTCATCAAGGCACTGCTTCGACGATCTTGCCGATCTGCAGCGTGGCTGGATGAAACAGTCTTGGACCTCCCTCTCCGCCGAGGCAGTACACGGTACTTCCAACGATCGTTGAACTCGGGATCGAGGTTCGCTCGATCAAGGGGTCCGCGGTGCCCAAGCGCCCTGTCTTCGTATCGTAGACCAGCACCGTGTTTTCAAAGAATTCCTTCCAGTCGCGAGTCTTCTCCTCCTCGCTGTAAGCATCAGACACCGTGCGATCCAGATGCCAGGTCTTTGCATACTTGTATCCGGCAATGAGAAGGATGTAGCGGTCGTCATAGGCCAGCGCTCGCCGGTTGGCCCCGTCCGGCATGTCGCGCAGCCGTGTCCACACGTCGCTCGCAGGGTCGTACATCCAGCTGTCCACGGCATTGTAGTAAGAGAATTCCTGCTTGGCCAAGGGGGCGAAAATGCCACCGAGTTGATAGACCTTGCCACCGGCAGCGGCGATGCCACAGTCGAATTTGGGAACTCCCGGGCAATCCGCGAGACGTTTCCACCCTGCTTCCAGTTGGGTGGTGTCGAGCATCAGAAGTGCCGCGCCGACCGGGTTGCCATCGCGCCCAGCTTCCGAATGAAAGTCATTTCCATCCGCTCCTGGGCCCCGAAACGAATCAGCCGCTCCAAGAAGATAGATCTGCTTGCCGATTACGGCCGTGCTGCCTGCGTTGCCGTACACGGGCCATGGGAGCCGGCAACCCGGCAGTTCCTCCCAAACCAACCGGCCCTCCTCTTCCCGCAGCCGGTAGGTATCGCGATACGTGAACGGATCGGTGTAATTGAGGCCGCCCATCGCGTACAGCGCGTTGTCCACGACCGCCACAGCAGCTCCCTGACGCGGTGGCCCAGGCACGTCGGCGATGCGCGTCCAACCCGCCGCTTCATTCGCAGGGTCGAACGCAAAGGCGAGCCGTGTGAATCCGGAAGGTTGGCCGTCAAAGGCATCGGGAATCTGTATGCAGATATCGAGTGGATGACGAGTGAAGCCGCCCGTGGAGACAATCTTGCCGTTGATGCACCCAACGAGGGACTCTTGTATCCCCATCGGGTAGTCCGGGCCAAGCCGCCACTCGATCTTCAGCATGGGATTGAGTTCATCCAGAATGGGGGCTTTGAAGTCCTGTGCGGGGCAGTCCTGCAACCCGATAGCCCCGGCCGCGACGCTGAGCAGCGTCATCCATGGCCAAATGCGAAGTCTCTTCACGTGGACGGCTGCCGACTGGAAGACACTCACTAGCTTTCTTGAAATCACTGCTTTCCCCCTTCTGGTTTGAGTCGCTTCAGGGCGGCGCTAAAGACGCGCAACAACCAGCCGTTTACGAATGCAGCACCCGATACGCTTGTATCTCCGCGTTTCACGGAATACCCAACTGTCAGCAAAATGGGGTTGCACACTCAACACAATAGCAAACAGACTACCAAGAACAACGCTGCACTCGCATCGCGCACAGGACGTCCAAGCGGGCGGCGGTCGTTGTACGGCATCAATCAGAGGTCTTTTCTCTCGCGTTGACGGAATTGCCACAGGCAACTATAGTTACCGAAAAGAACTTGTGGCCGCCACAACCGGGCGTCTGAGGGCATTTCGGTCACCAAGAGGGACACTATCATGGATACAAGGGGTGGAACACGACGGGAATTCCTAGGCAGCGCGATTGCATTGGGTGCAGTGGCAGGACTGGTGTCCACGCGTGCCGCCGCAAGCGAGGCACGCGTCATCGGCGCCAACGACCGCAACAACATCGGCCTGATCGGGTGCGGCGGGCGCGGCCGGTGGGTCATGCAGAACATGGTTCACCCCGCCAATGCCAACACGGCCCTCGTCGCGGTGTGCGACATCTGGAATCAACGGCGGGATACCTATCCCGGCGAAGCCGAGAAACTATACGGCCTGAAACCGCGGGTTTACGCGGACTACCGCGCGCTTCTTGAGGATGGCGAGATTGACGCCGTGATCATCGCGACGCCGGATCACCAGCACTGCGGCCAGACCGTGGATGCCGTGCAGGCAGGCAAGCATGTCTATGTGGAAAAGCCGCTTGCCCCCTTGATGGAGGATATGGCCAGCCTGAACAGGTGTTGCGAAGCGGTCCGGGACTCCAAGATGGTGGTGCAGATGGGAACGCAAGGAGTGAGCAGCCCCGGCGCGCGCGCCATCAAAGAAGTCATCGCGTCAAACAAGCTGGGCAAGCTGTTCCGGGCCGAATCATCCGAATCCACGCTCAATCCGTATTGGGTCAACTACAAGGGCCCGCAGACCGAAGCGGAGACCGATTGGAACGCCTTCTTGTACAACCGCAAGAAACGGCCTTTCGATGCGCACCTGCACGCGTGTTGGATGGGATACTACGACATCACCAGCGGGGCCATCGGCGGATGGATGAGCCACTTCATCAACACGGTCCACTTCGTCACGGGCTGCGGGCTGCCGGTCGCGGCCACGGCGTGGGGCGGAAAGTACGAATGCGGCGACGACCCGCGCTGCGACGCCCCGGACCAGGTCACCGTGATGCTCGACTACGAGGAAGGATTCCACACGCAGTTCACGAGCCATTTCGGTAATTGCATCGATTCCGAAATGACGCGGTTCATGTTTGAGAAGGGCGTCATCAAATGCGGGTTCGGCCACGACGTCGGCAATCCGGTGCTGTCCACAGAGGGGGTGGAGAAAAACTACACGGAGCAGAAACTGCTCGAAGCCGATCCGCCGTACCCCGGCCAAGAGCACGTCACAAACTGGTTTAACTGCATTCGCACGGGTGGCACGCCGAACGCGAACATCGACTTCGGCTACATGCACTCGATCGCGGTGCTCATGGGCGACCATGCCTATGTGGAAAAGGATCGTGTTGAGTACGACAAGGTCAAAAAGAGGATCAAGAGCACTTAGGAGCCCGGGATTCCACGGCGCGGCAGAACCGCGACCAGGAAAAGTGATTGCCCGCAGATGGCGCAGACGATGCAGAGGAACGCGAATGAACGCCAATAAGGCAGGGAGATTTGCCGAGACTGTGTGCAGTCCCTCTTGAGGCCTGAAAGGCCGGCACCATACTAACCCAGGGCAATGCCCTGGGTACACGACACCCCTCCCAATCCTGAGCGCTGAAAGTGCGGCACGAAGCCCAAGAAACGCGGTTACAAACCGCGTCTACTAGACTCCACTCCCGCGACTCTTTACGCAAGCACCACATGCGAAAAGCGCCATCCTTCTTGTGGCCTGAAGGGCCAATGTACTTGTAGCCCAGGGTTGGCCGAAGCGTAGCGGAGGCCTACCCTGGGTCACGTCGCCCTCTCGCGTTGCTACCCTGAAAGGGTTCAATAGCAAAGGCATATGTCCACAGATTACGCAGATTGGCACCGATTTGAAGACAGAAAACAACGCCAAATTGCGACAAGAATTCAAAATCTTGAATATGAGTAGTACACAAAGCCCTGACACCATCCAGCGCATTCCCTCATCGCGCGGGTCCTATTGGTGCGCCAACAGCTCACCATTCAGAAGCCGGCGGGGCATGTTGGGACCCTCGACATAACACTCCAGCACCTTGCGTCCGGCACTCTGGAAGTACTCGATGGCGATCGGGTGATAGCCCTTCTCGAGAGGCACCAGATTCCCCCTGGGCACGGCCATGTGCCGCACGTCGTGGTCGATGAGCAACTCACCGTCGATGGTCATGCGGGTGCCGTCGTTGGAGACTAGCGTGAAGCAATACAGCCCGGTTTCCGGCGCCACGAAGTACCCGGTGAACCGCAGCGCATAACTCATCTCTACTGGGGAGACGTCGAGCGTAATCCCATTCGTTACGCCCTGTGCAGCGGATGTGAGTTCCGCGAAAGCAGGGAGCTTGATCCAGCGTCCCTCATAGAAGCTGTAATTGACACCAGGTTTCGAATCGTCAATCTCTGTTGCAGGCAATGCTTGCGCTGCGGGGGCGGAAAGAAAGCGCGTCCATCCGGCCGCGTAATCGGCGATGGAATCTCCATGTTCGCGCGTCTGTTTGAGTTGGCTCGACTCCGCGACGCGGAAGAAGCGCTCGATGCGCTCGCTAAAGGCCGTTGGCACGCGCAACCCCCAGGGCAGGTCTGGAGCAGGCTCCAGCGCCGCCAAACCCGCAAAGCGCGCGTGCTCCATGATGGCGTAATCCACCGGCAGCCGATCGATGCGCACGCGCTGCAAGACGTCCGGCTGTTGCGCGACGGCCACTTCGGCTTCATACCAGGCTGCATCGGCCTCCGCAAGGAATGCATCGGTGATGTAGGGCGCGTCCGGCCCATCCCAGCACGAAGAATGGAGGTCCAGGTTGGCCGTCGTGCCTTCAAGCAAATCCAGGTACCGCAGCACGTGCGGAGCCGCCTCCCCGTAGACGCCCTCGCAGAACTCCGTCATGAGCTGCTTGGGATCCGCCTCCGGATTCCACAGAAGCTTGGCATTCAAGTAGCCGCTCAATCCACTGAGTTCGCCGTCGCGGGTGTTGTAAACATCCTGCTCGAAGATGCCGCGCACATTGTGTTCGGCGAGGAATCGGATGTTTGGCGCCCGCACATGGAGATTGGGAAAGGGTGTGAGATAATGGCTGAAGGAGGTCACGTAGTCCCAGACCCACAGTCTGTCGCACACCCGAGACCACCCGGCGAGGTCTTCAACGAAGGCCTTGTTCTGTTCCGAGGTACATTCGGAGAATGGGTGATTGAAACAGCATTCGATGCTGCACAGGCGCACGATGACATTGGGTTCCGGCCTCATGCTCTTCGGCGGCTTGCGCGAGTAGAGATACGCCAGCGTGTCGACGAGCTTGTCAGGAAACTCTTCGCGTGCGCCGCGAGCCACCTGATTCACCAGGTACAGGATCGGCGCTGCTTGAGAGCCTTCCTTCTCCGCAAGTGCCGTGCACTCCGGGCACTGGCAGTAGTTGCCCCAGTCATTCTGCGATACGGAGAACACCGTGGCCTCGGGATGCTCCCGCATGAGCTGAAGGACGCGCGCAGTCACGACCTTTGCCAACTCGGGATTCGTGTTGCACCATTGGGACCGGTATTTGAGCCGCTTGCCATCGATCAGCGAAAAGAACTCCGGATGCGAGTCAAAGAACTCTTCCGGCGGCAGTAATGATTCGAATGTGTGGACAAAGCCCTCGTACTTCACCTTGCCCCCGTGGGCTTCGTCGAGTTCCATGAACTGGCCGTTCACGCGGTTGCGCAAGGCCCAATCCGGGTCCAGCGCTTCCGCCACGAACGGCTCCCGGTACTCCAGCGGCGGGGATGGAAGAACGTCCTCGATCGGGGGAATGACAAGGCGATCCCCCTTGGAAATCCGGCTAATCTCCGGTGTGAACCAGCGGCAGCCCAGGTGGTCGTCCAGAAGCGCATAGACGCCGTAGAGTGTCCCTCTCGGGCCGCCGCCATGTATGCTGAGTTGCGCTTTCCGAACACGCAGAGCATACCCTTCGGGCCCGAGCGCCGTTTCGGCGGCGGACTTGGCGTCGTAGTGCCCGGGCGCAGGAATGCTTGGCAGGCGGTCTCCTTCCGTCTTGGAGACCCACAACTCCAGTGGTCCCATCCCGGCCTGTTCAGCCAGGGGCAGTTCCACCCCGCACATCTCCCGGAGGAAATGCTGCAATTCATTCGCTGCATGTCGGACAGAAGGCGGCGATTCGGGAGCCACGAAGATCGAGTATGTGCTTGGTTCGCCGCGAACCAGGACGATTCCCGCCGGGTTTAGCTGCAGGCCAGCACAGCCACCCAGTATCGTGACGGAGAGACAAAGAACCGTTCTCCAAATCGGGTAACGCATGATTTGACTCCCGTGCCCGAAACCGAATCCGTGCGTGGTCTTTCTCCTTCACGTTAGGGGAAACCACGCCCGCATCACAAGCGCCAACGCTCCAACAAAAAAGACACCAAGGCTGCGCTCCCCGTAGGGCGGGATTTGTTCCCGCCCCTCTTGACGAGGAGGCAATCGCGTCCGTCAGTTCAACATCTACGTTCCACGTTGGGCAGCAGGCTTATCCAAACCGCAGTCAGGACCTTCTCCACTTCGCATTTGAGAGAGCAAGAGGGCGGGAACAAATCCCGCCCTACTCAATGCGCCGCCCCAGGATCGTTGTAACGTATTGCAATTGAGTTAATTACATAGCGGACACGTGCGTGACGTTCAATACACTGCCAGCCGGTTTCGGCATGATTGACCTGCCTCAAGCGCGCCTGTTTCCTCAAGTAAAAATCTACTCGAAATGCCATTCGTTTCCTCACGAGAAAATCTACTCCAAGGAAGTAGCGTTTGGGGTGAACCAGTAGCCCTTGGGTTCTGGGTGTGCCTGGGGGTGATTC
>JADLCA010000668.1 GCA_020847495.1 Candidatus Hydrogenedentota bacterium
GGATTTTCGCGTGACTGAGGTGTCAGGCAGCGCATACGCATCCTTCGGGACACGCGCGATGCACTTCGCTGGACGTCGAGTCACTGGTTACCGACCCCGTCGGCTATTTCACCACCTTGCCTTACGAAAAGCTGGTGAGATCTGCATCGTCATGGAGCGGTGTTAGGATTATGACTAGCATATTGCGCCGTTGCCTCCTGCGCCGCAATCCTCTTCTCGCAGTCTCCAGTTGCCAGAGCGACCTTGAGGCGTCTTCGCATGGCAACTCGCTTACGCTCACGAGCCAGAGATCTCTTAAGAGATCTCTGAGCACGTGGCAATCTCGGCACGCCCCATGTCCGGTCTCTCGTGAGAGGGGGCGACCCCAGCCGGACGCATTTGACGATAGAGTACCATGAATTCACTCAAGCCTCTCAATGCTCTCGGATGCTGAGTAGGATACCGACTTTTGCCGTGTTGTCAGGCTGAGCACTACCTTTTCTAGCGACGGGATTGGATTTAGGTCCGCGAGAATGCAGGTATGGCGGTCGCTGCCAAGTTATGATCCACTCTCGGGGAGCTGCCATACAGTCTCTATGATCCGCTTGGCAATACGAACAGACATGATTGTCTCCACCTAATCTCCTCGAATAGAATTTACAAAGGTGACCACGCGCTGTATAGTCAGTCTCCGAGTACCGTCGAGGTCGCGAATTCTCGGTGAGTGACGCCGGTATTGGTTGAAACACATAGGGGTCTGTGCTCCTGCAGGAATCTTCGCGCATAGGACTTAATGCCAGCGCGCTATTGGTTTCACGCTTCTTGGGTCTGGCACTGAGTCTCGTCCAAAGTGGCCTGATATTTCGCTCGCTAGGTGTGGACGGCACGGGGCAATTCGGCTTTGCCTTAGGCTACGCTTCTTTGTTCACCGTCTTTGCCACACTCGGCATCCATCGACTTCTAATGCGTGACATCTCTCGAAACCCCGATCTTGCGGGTCGCTACCTTTGGACTGCGGAACTCGTTGTAGGCGTTCTGTCAATTCTTGTGTTTATCGTCGTCGTCGCCTCCACGCTTCAGATGGACCAGGCCCCTCAGGTGCGGTGGGCCGTAGCTATGGCGGCTCTCTCCGTCATCGTTCTCTGGGCACTCCAACAGCCGTTTGAAGGGCTCCTGCTTGCGAAAGAGCGAATGGTCAGCGTCGCCTTGGTCAATATCCTCGGTGCGGCGTTACGGCTACTTTGCGTCTACATGACCTTACACCTCGCAGCCAGTAGTGCTATCGCGCACGGTGCCATTGCGTTAGGCAATGTCTTAACTCTCCTCGTTTGCGTCGGTCTGACGTTTGCCATGGTTGGTTGGTTGCGGCCGCAAATCCATCTGGCCTTGGCGTGGGCACAAGTACGTGAATGTTCTCCCTTCATGCTGGCGATGGTGTTCTCATTGATTTACTTCAAGCTAGACATTTCTCTCCTCATGCTCCTGAAGGGTGAAGTCGCCGTAGGTATGTATACTCCGGCCCAGCGTGTGACAGAGCCTATCATGATGCTGGCTGGTCTTTGGGGAACATCGGTGTTCCCGGCCTTGTGCCGCTTTTCCTTGGACACTTCTGAGCGATACGCAAAACTGAAGAAAGCCTCAATTAGGCTGGCCTTGCTAATTGCCTTCCCTGTTGCTTTCGGCTTGGGACTCTTGGCAGAGCCAATCATCAACCTATTGGTTGGTGCACGTGCAGGAGAATTCTCGCAGTCCGTGCGAGCTTTGCAAGTCCTCGCATTTGTGATTCCCCTATTCTACTTCAATGGAATCGTGCAAGAGATTCTCTATGCCTCCCACCGGGATTGGTCTATTGTGGGAAGCTACGGGCTGGCGGCAATCGTCAGCGTTCTGGGAAACCTGCTCTTCATCCCACTTTTCGGTGTATTCGCAGTACCCGCCGTGGCATTCATGGCGAATCTTTGCATATGCGTCATGTTCGGCTACCTAATCCGTATTGAGCTGGGCTCCATGAATCTAATAGGATTTGCGCTACGGTCTGTAGCTTCGTGTTCTGTAATGGGACTGGGAGCGTATACGGTAGGTCGTCACTCACTTCCTGCGGGCGTCGCCCTAGGGATGATACTCTACGCAGTGATGCAGTGGATACTGAATACGCTTGAACCCGATGAAAGGCGAATGTTAGTCCGTGCCGCGCAGAACCTGTGGGCTCAAGTTCGCTCTTGATCCGACTCGTAATGCAACTCTGTAAGCTGTTTTGGGGCGCTTTCCTGTGATAGGGCTCACCCATCGCCGCTGATAGGCCGTTCACAGGTCGTACTGCTCCTGAGCGTGCACTGTTCTTTAGAACCTGGAAGCATATGGGATCCCTTGACGCAGATGCCAGGACCGACATGATAAGCGTGCGTGTGGGATGACATGGGCCCAAAGTGCATGGGTCCCGGATTGTTGGCTGTTTCAGGAATCGGTTTGGTGCGTATATACGCGCATTTCCTCACGGCCCGAACCCTCAGGGGGGATTGAGTTCGATGTGTGGCATTTGCGGAAAGCTGATCTTTGATTCTGCAAGCCAGGTAAGCGCGGAAGTCGTGGCAGACATGACACGAATGATGGCGCACCGGGGACCCAACGACGAAGGTCTCCACGTCAACGGTCAGGTTGGGCTCGGTCATAGACGTTTGAGTATTGTTGACTTGGCTGGAGGGCATCAGCCGATTTCAAACGAGGAAGATTCGGCGTGGATCGTTTTCAACGGGGAAATCTACAACCACGCGGATCTGCGCAAAGAGCTCGAGGCGAAGGGACATCGGTACAAGACGTCTACCGACACCGAGACCATCCTCCATGCCTATGAGGAGTACGGCGTTGATTGCGTTCATCGTTTGCGCGGTATGTTCGGTTTTGCTATCTGGGACGCCCGACACCGTTCCCTGCTATTGGCACGGGACCGATTCGGCATCAAACCACTATATTACTGGCGAGGAGCGGACCGCATTTCGTTTAGCTCGGAGATGAAGGCCCTCCTCATTGATCCGGATGTTGATGTTTCACTTGACGCGACGGCACTCTATGATTTTTTCACGTTTAAGTTCATTCCGGGTCCACAAACGCCATTCAAAGAAATACGGCGATTACAGCCAGGCCACTTCATGGTTGTTAAGGACGGACGCATACAAGTCGAGCGCTACTGGCAGCCAGAGTTTAATGGCTTGTCAAACCGGTCGCGTGACGACCACTTGGAGGAGTTGGAGCACCGCTTTAAGGATGCCATAAGAGAGAATTTGATGAGCGAGGTCCCCCAAGGTGTGTTTCTCAGTGGCGGGGTGGATTCGAGCCTTATCACAGCCCTTATGGCAAGCATAATTGATGAACCATTGCGGACCTTTGCAGTGGGCTTCGAAGAGTATCAAGGATTTGATGAGAGTACCTACGCAGAGCAGGTCGCGGCGGCGTTTCGCACGTGTCACAAGACCTTCTTTTGTAGGCCAAGCTCGTTTGCTTGTCTTTCGGACGCTTTATGGCATATAGAGGAACCGCTGGCCGACGCTGCAATGATTCCGTTGTATGAGCTTTGCCGCCAGGCTGCTCGGGATGTCACTGTCGTGCATTGTGGCGACGGCGGCGACGAAGGGTTTGGCGGCTACCCTCGGTTCTATTGGGACTCGTACGCAGGGCTCTACGCTAGAGTGCCTGACCTGCTCCGTCGCGGTGTGCTTGCGCCGGCGTTTAGCACATTGCAGCGATTACCCGGACCTCTGCGTGAAATTGGTAGACGCGCTGAGAAATTCAGCAAATATACCGGGCTCTCAAGGTCAGCGCGTTATACGAATTGGTTCACACTCATCAATGACGATGTGAAGCACGCTCTGTTGACCCCAGATTTTCTTGCAGAAGTAGGCCAACACCGCTCCGCTGACGTATTCGAATCGATCTTCGCTGATGCGGCCAGGTTAGGCATGGACTCGCTGGGCACTAACCAGTATTGCGAACTCCATAGCTTCGTCCCGGACGACCTAATGCTCAAGTCCGACAAAATCGCCATGGCTGCAGGTCTTGAAGGCAGGTTTCCGTTTTTGGACCATCGCCTAGTTGAGTTCGGTCTAAGTCTGCCGCCTTCGCACCAGGTTGGGTATCGGCAATTGAAAGTCCTGCTAAGACAGCTGTTGGCGCGTTATCTCCCGAAGAACTTCGTTTACCGCCGCAAACAGGGGTTTGAAGTTCCCGTCAATAGCTGGTTCCGCACCGAATTGAACACGGTGCTTCGGGACACAATTGCTGCAGACGAGGTCGCACGGGACGGCATTCTGAACAGCGTATATCTTGACGGAATGATCCGGCGTCTTCACGCAGGTGATCCTGCTGCAGGTCGGCAATTGTTCGCGGTGTTTGTGTTCCAGCGCTGGCGCAAGCTGTTCGAGCACCCCAAACGAGCCTGCCGGGAACACCGGAATATGTTAACCAACGGCGCTGGCTTGGTGTCCCCGTCCAGACCGTAAACGATCCGAGAATCCCCGAGAGGCCTATTCTGAGCTTACCCCCATCTTTCGACAGGAAGGGGCACGAATTAAGATGTAGCAGTACAGCAGGCTTTAGCCTGCCAGCGCCCCACCGTAGCACAGGCCTCGGAACTGGTCAAGGCCGCTGGGGCGGGGGGCGTTTTGGGGCCGTGGAGCGCAGGCCGTCGTCCGCCGCAAGGCGGACGGCCCGAAGGGCAAGGCCGGAGCGGAACGGCCCCAAAACGCGCGCGGGGTTTTCTCCCTCATCGTGTGTTCCGGTGACAGCTTGCCGGGGTCTGGTTCGCCAAACCGCTGTGCGGACGTTCGTGGTTGTAGAAACGAAAGTACCGCGTGAGGCCGGCGTGCAGCGCGTGCCCATCGGCGTAGTCGCGAAGATAGATGTCCTCGTACTTCACGCTGCGCCACAGGCGTTCGATAAACACGTTGTCCAATGCCCGTCCTCGACCGTCCATGCTGATGCGCACCCGCGCCTTCTCCAGCGTTCCCGTAAACTCTTCGCTCGTGAACTGGCTGCCCTGGTCGGTGTTGAAGATGCCGGGGCGCCCCTTCTTCAAGGCGCGTTTGAGGACGGACACGCAGAATCCGCTCTCCATGCTGTTGGACACGTCCCAGGCAAGCACGTAGCGGCTGAACCAATCCATCACCGCCACGAGGTACAGGAACCCCCGCCGCATGGGCACGTACGTGAGGTCCGCGCACCACACCTGGCATGGGGCATGAATCTCCATTCCACGCAATAAATACGGGTAGATCCGGTGTTCGGGGTGCGGCGTGCTCGTGTGCGGACCGGGCATCGTCGCTTGCAGCCCCATCACCCGCATGAGCCGCGCCACCCGCTTGCGGTTCACCCCATACCCGTGCTGATTGAGCCACAACGTCATGCGCGGTACCCCATAGAACGGCGTCTTCAGATACTGCTCGTCCAGGAGCCGCATCAACGCCAGATTCTCCGGCGATTCGCCGGTGCACGGCGTGTAGTACACACTCGAGCGCGACACGTTCAGCAAAGCGCACTGCCGCGAAACCGGAATCTCGGAATCTTCGAGTTCGACCCATGTCCGGCGTTCCTTCGCGGGTGCGCTCAGTGCTTTTTTTGCAGAAAGTCCAACTCCATCTTTAAGCGCCCGATCTCCTGGTACAGCGGCGCCGTCAACTGCTCCGCGTCCACCACGCCGATGGCGTTGCCCCGCTCAAACACCAGCGGCGCGTTCTCCTGCAACTGTTTCTTCCACTGCGCGATCTGCGTCGGATGCACCTTGTAGCGCGCTGCCAGCTCCCCCAGCGACTGCACCCCCTTCACCGCCTCCAACGCGACCTTCGCCTTAAACTCCTTCGAATGACTCTTCCGCGTACGACCCATTTCATGGACTCCTTTCCGGACATTGTCCGGGGTGCGGGTGTGTGGGGTCAAACCCACACACCCTTTACTTAGCACCTGTCCAAAAAATGGGGGTAACTTCA
>JADLCA010000669.1 GCA_020847495.1 Candidatus Hydrogenedentota bacterium
GTGCGCGATTGTCGCCGAAGTCCACGAAGCCACCATCCCGGCCTTCACCGAAGTTGAGTCCGCCTCCCTTGTCCGCGGATGCCCAACGAGCCCCGGCGATGGTTCCTTCGTGGACGTGCCCGCTTCGATCGTGAAGGACGGTTCCCGACCCCTCATCAAAGGCGAAATGGGCGACAACGTCCGCGGAGTCCCCCGCGCCAGCAAGAGCCGTCCACACCAATGCGCTGAATAGCCACGCGTTCATGATTTCACTCCGTTTGTGGCCAGGAGGCCCATTCTACCACGCAACATGTGCGCCGCTGGAGACAGGGGAAAATCGCCGCGCCAAAGTGCTACACTATCTCTCAGCGTTTGGCGCACGCCATGAGAGAAGGCCAGGCATGCCTGGCAGGTCCAACACGCCGCCGTGGTCATACTTGCCACACGGGCGGTTGCCCGTTCTGAGAGTTTGTGATGCTAACAGCGCGAGTATCAGGATGCGATACAGCACGCCCAATCAGGGGGCGTGTATCTGTCGCCGTTGGATTCCGGCGCAAGCGGCGTGCCGCGTGAGGCCGCATATCCTGTGGAGATGGGTTTTCGTGCTTGGACGGTGCGCAGGCGCCGCGCTCTTTACTGTGGCTGTATGCATGGCCCAGTCTCCTTCTTCGCTTCCAGAAACCGCGGCCGGACCTGCCACGACTCCGGAGCACATTGCAGACCCCGTCCCCCTCGAAGAGCGGGCCGTCCCCGTAACAGCGCCGGGTCCTGGTGAAGCGGGTGTTCCTATCGCCTTGTCGCTGGATAGCGCGCTTCTCACCGCCATCGCGAATAATCGCAGTATCGAGATTGGGCGTGTCGAGCTCGACGTGAACCGGACCTACGTGCCGGAGGCGCGTGCGGCTTTCGATCCCCTTCTACTCGGCTCGGTATCGGCCGGGCGCTCCAAGGAGCAGCGCGCCTCAACGACCGACGAACGGAGTTCCAAGCTGTCGCTCTTGTCCAGGATCAGCGGATCAAGCGTTACGAGCGGATCGGGAAGCAGCGGACAGAACACGACTCCGTTACTGGACGCGTATCAGCGCGCCCTCTCCCTGGGTCAGGAAGACCTGAACGATATCAATGCTATCGTCGCGTACCTCGAGCAGCCGGAGCATCCTTTCACAAAGACCCGAGACTCGGACGGTTTCGTCACGGTGCAGAACTACCTGCCAACCGGCACACTCGTCTTCCTGACCGTGGACATGTCCCACTCGGACACGAATCGTGCTCCCGACGACTACCGTGGCGCATGGTCCCTCGGGGTTTCGCAGGCGCTACTTCAGGGACGCGGCCTTGACGTGAATCTGGTGGAACTGAAACAGGCTCGGAATCTTGTCGCGCAAAGCGAAGCGGAATTCCGCCGTCTCGTCCTTGAGATAAGCCGTCTCGTCGAAGACACGTATTGGGAACTAGTCCTTGCCCATGAAGTCCTCAAGATTCGGGAGTTTGCCCTCACGCTGGCCGATGAGCAGTTGAAGAGGAACGAGGACCTGTATTCCGTAGGCAAGGTCGTGGTCGGGGATGTCATGTCGGCCAAGGCGGAGAGGGCTTCGCGAACGGCCGATTTGGCCGGCGCGCGCGCCGGCATTCGTAACCAGACGCTGGCGTTGATTCGGCTTCTTAACCCTGGCGCGGCTGGCATGTGGCAGCTCGAATTCACACCGCTCGATCGGCCCGAGGCCAACCATGTTGTCATCGACGCGGAGGTTAGTCATCAGCTTGCGATGCTCTACCGGCCCGAACTGGACATGTCGAAGCTGGAACTGGCGAACCGGAGTCTGGACGTTGTGCGGGCGCGCAACGGCCTTTTGCCGCGCCTCGATCTCACAGCCTCCTACGGACGCACGAGCAGGGGTACGGCCTCGGGCGACGCCTCGGCGTTCCTGGATTCATCGACATTTGACAACTTCCGGATTGGTCTGAATTTTGAAACGTCAATCCTCTATCGGGGCGAACGGGCGCGGCATCGCCGGGCCAGATTCCTTGAAGATGAGGCTGCGCTGACAATCGCCGACGTCGAGCAGGCGGTTTCCACGCAAGTACGCCAGGCGGCGGTGGAAGTGCAACAGCAGTGGGAGCGGATTTCCGCCACGCAGGAGGCCGTGAAGAGCCGCCTGGAAGAACTGCGCATCGCACAGGACCGCAACGCCGTTGGGAAGGCGACCAACCTCGATGTACAAATCGTGCAGCGAAACCTCATTCAGGCGGAAGTGGATGAGGCTACGGCGCGCGTTCGATACAGCGAGGCGCTTACGGCGCTCTACGCGGCGGAAGGCACGCTTCTGGAGCGGCGCGGAATCCGCCTGAATTTGGAATCGGATGACGGAGAACAGCAGTGAACGATATTCAAGACCCTGGATCCGGCCGCGATTCGCGAGGAGATAACGCACCCGCGGCTCTTGCGTGTTCTCCGCTCTTCACTGCGTCGCGCCGGCTCATAGCAGCGGTCTTGCTCGTGTTACTGATGACGGGAGCCTGCTCCAAGAACGAGACCGGCAAGCCCGGCGCGGCGGGGCCAAGACCCGCGACCCCGATACACGCCGCGTCCGCCACGACGGAGAACGTGCCCATACAATTGCCCGCGATCGGCGCCGTGGAGCCGCTGGCGACGATCGAAGTGAAGTCTCAGGTCTCCGGCATCATCACGGATGTTCTGTTTGAGGAAGGCCAGGTCGTTGAGGAGGACCAGGTGCTGCTCATCATTGACCGGCGGCCTTTTGAGGTCGCCTTGCAGGCGGCGGAAGCGAACCTCTCGCGTTCCCAGGCGGAACATCAAGAGGCCGTGTCCATGGTCGCACGCGACAAGGCCCAGGCGGAGAACGCCCGGAAGGAGCTTGCGCGCGACACCGAGCTGCTGTCCCGAGGCACGATCTCGCAGGAGGAATTCGATCAGAGCCAGGCCAACGCGGAGGCGCTGGAAGCGGATGTGCGCGCCGACGAGGCCGCGGTGCAGTCCGCCGCGGAAATGGTCCGCGCGTCGAGGGCCGCGATTGATGAAGCGCAGCTGCAGCTCGAGTACTGCACGATACGCTCGCCGATCAGAGGGAAGACAGGCAGCCTGCTCATTCACAAAGGGAATCTGGCGCGAGCTGGTGACACCGTTCCGCTTGTCGTGATTAACCAGACCCAGCCGATCTATGTCTCGTTCACACTGCCGGAAGGGAACCTCAGTGAAGTGCGCAGCTCGATGTCGAGCGGTTCGCTTGCTGTCCAGGCGGTCATTCCCGGCGAGGAGGACAGGCCCGTTTCCGGCGCGGTGACGTTCATCGACAACGCCGTGGATGCGGCGACCGGCACCATCCGTCTCAAGGCCACTTTTTCGAATGAGGAAGACCGGCTCTGGCCGGGGCAATTCGTCGATGTCGTACTGGATATCGACACGATCGAGAATGCTGTCGTCGTGCCCTCGGAGGCCGTGCAGGTCGGGCAGAGCGGACCGTATGTTTACGTAGTCAAACCAGACCTCACCGTTGAGGTGAGGGGACTGGCGACCGGCGATACGGTCGATGGCAAGACCATCGTCACAGAAGGTCTGCAGCCGGGAGAAACGGTGGCCACAGACGGGCAGATGCGGCTGGCGCCGGGCGCGACCGTGAAAGTTCTTGACGAATCCGGCGGCGGGGGAGCGGAAGCCGGATGAACTTCTCCGCGCTGTTCATTCGACGCCCCGTGATGACCTCGCTGGTCATGCTGGCCATTTTCCTGTTGGGTGTGCGCGGGTACCTGACGCTGCCCGTGAGCGACCTGCCCAACGTTGATTTCCCGACATTGCAGGTGTCCGCGAGTCTTCCCGGCGCGAACCCGGAGACCATGGCCGCTTCGGTGGCGACCCCGCTTGAACGCCAATTCTCGACCATCGAAGGCATCGATTCGATGACCTCGACAAGCGTGCTGGGCAGCACGGATGTCACCCTGCAGTTTACCCTGGACCGTGACATCGACGCGGCCGCGCAGGACGTGCAGGCGGCAATTACGCGCGTGAGCCGCGATCTGCCGGAGGACATGCCCAGCCCGCCGACATTCCGCAAGGTGAACCCCGCGGATTCGCCCGTGATCTTCCTTGCGCTGAGTTCGCCGGTGCTGCCGCTGTCCACCGTGAACGAATTCGCGGATACATACATCGCGCAGCGCATTTCCATGCTCCGGGGCGTGGCGCAAGTGCAGATCTTCGGGTCGCAGAAGTATGCCGTCCGCACCCAGATCGATCCGCGCGCGCTGGTATCCCGCCAGATTGGCATTGACGAGGTAGTCGGCGCGATCCAGGCCGGGA
>JADLCA010000670.1 GCA_020847495.1 Candidatus Hydrogenedentota bacterium
AGGGTAGGCGCCTCCGTACGAACCAGGTTCACGCCCGCTCGCAACTTGCCCGCGACCGGTTCAGGCGTTCCAATGAACCGTGCCGTCCCCGCTCTGGTCAGAGCATACTTCTCCAAGAACGCGTCCGGATGAGCATAGACACGCAGGCCGGGAGACAGTCCCAGGACCTCTTCCACGGCTCCCGTATGATCGTAATGCCCGTGGCTGAGGCAAATGGCATCCGTGTGTTGCAGATCGATGCCCAAGGCGCGGGCATTGTGTCTGAGGGCATATCCCTGTCCCGTGTCGAACAGGAAGTTCCGCCCGTCATACTCGGCCCAGAAGGAGAGGCCATGCTCCGCGATAAGGCCCTGCCCCGCGGCGACATCGTCTATGAGTAGCGTAAGTCGTAACACCGCAGTCTCCCGTGAGTGCGACCTGGCACTCGATTCTGCATCAGCAGCCGCGACACGCCGGCATTAGGCTTGTCCATTCCCCAACAGGGAATTTTCCAGCGTATGCCACAGACTGCGAACCTGGGCCGCACACCCATTCTCCTTGAACTCAACCACTGCTTTGCACGCGATTTGGGCATCGGTTATCACGTCGTCATATTCGACCTTTCCGGCCAGGGACATGCCAAGACGCCGAGCGTTGTCTTCGATTCTCTCTGAAAGCGCGACGTTCAGATCCCATTTGTTGATGCAGATCATCGCAGGTATGCGAAATCTCGCGACAAGCCCCGCCACGCGTTCCATGTCGTGAATAGCGGTCATTGTTGGCTCGGTCACGATGAGTACGGCGTTGGCGCCCGTGATCGACGCAATGACGGGGCAGCCAATTCCAGGCGAACCATCTGTAATGATCCGCTTGAACCCGTGCCGTTCCGCGTAATGCCGGGCCGCCTGCCGAACCGCGCTTACCAGTTTGCCTGAGTTTCCTTGTCCGATTCCCAATTTGGCGTGCACGAGGGGACCCCGGCGCGACCGTGAAATAAACACCTCGCCGTTTACCGCCGGGGAGAAGTCGATTGCGTTCTCCGGACAGAACCACGTGCACACTCCACACCCTTCGCACGCAATGGGATCGACACGAAAGGTGGACTTTGTGTGTTCGTTGCCCGGTCCGTCGCGCGTAATCGCATACGAGCGGCAGACCCTGCTGCATGTGCCGCATGCCAGGCACCGATCCGCATCGATTCGCGCGAGTTTGCCTCCAGAAAAGTCCTCTCGCCGGATGATCTCCGGCTCAAGGATAAGGTGCAGGTCGGGAGCGTCCACGTCGCAGTCCGCCACGACTGCGTCTCGAGCGAGCATTGCAAACGACGCCGTTATGGACGTCTTGCCGGTACCGCCCTTTCCGCTGATCACGACGAGTTCCTTCATCGCTCCATCACCCCTGCCAAGGACCTTTCGGACGGACCCTGGGACTCCACTCTCGCGAGCAACGCTGCGAATAGGCCCTCGTATGCAGGGGCGACGCCGCAGATCAACTCCCCGCGTGAGTATGCTTCGGCGACGCGCCGGTCATCGGGGATTCTTGCGAGAATATCGATGCCTTCCTCCTCGCAGTAGCGGCTCGTCAGGCCTTCGGTTTCTCTCGCGCGGTTGATGACCACACCAAACCGGCGCCCCAACACGCGCAACAGGTCAACGGCCATCTTGAGGTCATGCAATCCAAATGGCGTAGGCTCCGTGACGAGAATCACGTAGTCTACGTCGCGTACAGACTCGATCACGGGACAGGTTGTTCCCGGCGGCGAGTCGATGATCACGAGGCCGGCAGACGGTGCGGCCGCCTTAACCTGGCAAATGAGCGGCGGACTCATCGCTTCTCCCAAGTTCAGCAGTCCTTGAACGAAGCGAATTTCTCCGGCCCAGCCAAAGGATATTTGCCCAATCTCACGCGCCGACTCCCGAATGGCTCTGTTTGGGCAAACGAGCCAACAACCGCCGCATCCGTGACACAAGTGGGGAAAGACAAGCACCCTTCTGTTGAGCGATAAGATGGCTCCGTACTGACAGACCTCCGTGCACTTCCCGCATCCGGTGCACAGGGCCGGCTCGACTCTCGGCACGGAAACTGTCGCGGACCTCGCTTCTTCAAAAGACGGCTTCAGGAGGATAGCCCCATTGGGCTCCTCGACGTCGCAGTCCAAATAGGTCACACGACGGCTTGCGGCCGCCACAAACGCGAGGCTGGTCGCAACGCATGTCTTGCCGGTCCCGCCTTTTCCGCTCGCTATAGCTATCTTCATATTACGTTACTGCTTTCCACATCGGATGGGGGTGAATGCTCTAGACTCACTCCCGGTTATTGTTAAGGTTAGACGTGGCACCGTGTGTCTTCTCTTCTGCGTTCTTCGGCGCGAGAGGATCGGACCGCTGATTCATCCTGGCGTGCGAACAGCAGGGGAAGCACGATGTCACTGGTGCAACAAGGCAGCCAGACCGCAAGGAACAGGAAGATCGTGATGGCTCCCACGGCCGCCAGATTCACGCTGTCGCCCAGGGCCATCGTGAAGTGCAACAAGCTGGCCCAGGTGCTGAGAAATACGTGCCCGGCATGAGAAACCTGCGTATGCGGCCAGACGAATGCGATGCCGATGCCGGCCGACGCAAGGGGATTCACGAGCCACCAACGTTCGATGAACCCAAGGTGGACAACGCGATTGGGAAGATCGAGCAGCCACTCCCCCGCGAATGGAATCAAACTATCGCTAATCGTCGCAATCCCTACCGAACCCAAGTAGCCAATTATGATCGTCTTGCAGACGCCGCCTCGCGAATGCAAGCGATATACCGCCGCCGTGACCAAGGCACTGAGCATGACGTGGACCGGGTGGGTAATCCAGAACAGCGTCTCCCATGCCATATATGGCACGTCAACAAATAGCGCAAACACGACCATTGCGATACCCGACAGGGTACCCCACGCTGTGAACGGAGCGTGCCTCCAAAGTTGCCCGCCGATATGCTGAATCCGTGCACCCATGACATGCTGCTCAGCCGCGTGCCTCAAGAAGGCGCGCCCTTTCAGGCCCGGCCTTGGCCTCGTCCCATCCCACGGCCACGGCCATGACCCTGGCCGCACCCACGTCCTGCCCTTTGCCGCATTCGGCCGCCCCCGCGTGCGAACGGCGAGTCCCCGGGATGGGACATTGGCGATGACGCGTCACTTGGCACTTCGGCCACACCTTGGATACCGGCGTCTGTTCGTCTTGTTGAGGCGTCTTCACCCGTCATCTCCGCGATAGTCCGCTGAACGGCGTCATGCACCGTACCACCGTGCCCCAGCGCGATCTCGATTCCTGCCGCAGTCAGAGCTTCTGTCGCGTTGGGTCCGCAATCTCCCGTAAGCACGCGCTTGATATCCTTGTCAAAGAGAAGCCGGGCCGCTTGAGTGCCCGCGCCACTTCCCAACGATGCGGCCACGTTCTCCAGCGACTCGAATGCAAAGTTCTTGGTGTCCACAATTACGAAGTAAGGACAACGTCCAAACCGGGGACATACCTCCGCGTCCAGCGATGGACCTTCGGCGCTTACGGCAACTTTCATTTCACTTTCCTTTCCACCACCCCCGAGCGAGGGCCGGCCTATCCACGTTTTCTGCTTGCGCAGTTGTCGATTCTCCGCTCCACTACCGGGCGCCGCTGTCGTTCCGTCGGTGGCAATGCTGTCGATTGCGATTGTGGCGTCTTCTCCCGCAGCATCCCGGCATCCGGTAGTCGTTTCCTTCCAGACCGTCCTCGAGATACGCCGCCAGGACCTCCTCGACAGACCCGCAGATATGAGCGCTCAGTTCAAAGCCTTCCGCGAGCAGCGCCAACTCCAGTTGGCGCGACACCGCGCCGCAGATGACGACATTCACTCCCAATTGCTGCAGCACATGCACGAGGTTATGAGAGTCGGTTTGGTCCAGCCGGAACTCGATTCGCTGTGTCTCGCGGCCGTCCGCTACTTCCGCGATCAGGAGGTTCCCGGCGACGTCCAGCATCGGAGAAACCCTGTGCTCCCATTGTGGGATGGCAATCTTCATACCCTGAGAAGAGCACGTTTCGTGCCGCTTAGCTGGATGGAATGCCCGGGAGCCCGAATGGCCGCTGTGATTGGCTATCAACGCGCGCAAACGGGTCAAGACTCATGCAGTTTGCAAGTCGTGATACAATGAATGCAGGCAACTTGCATTACTTGAACTGTGCGGTGCGAAGTCAGAAGGTAGGAGTCATGACCATCCCTAAGTGTCCCGAGGCGCGTGAGCAAGTCATCCTGGATTCCATCAATGAGGGCGTGTTCACCGTGGACCTCGATTGGCGCATCACCGGATTTAACCGCGCTGCGGAGAGTATTACGGGCGTCACGCGCAAAGAGGCGCTCGGCCGGCCCTGTTGCGACGTTTTCAGGGCCAGTATCTGCGAGAAGTCGTGCGCGCTTCGCAGGACGATGTCCAGCGCTCAGCCCACGGTGAACGTGACCGCTCATATTCTCGACCATGCCGGCCAGCGGATCCCCATCCGGATCTCCACTGCTCTGTTGCGCGATGAGCAGGGCGAGATCATCGGCGGTGTTGAGTCGTTTCAGGATCTCAGTCAGGTCGAGCAACTTCAGAAGGAAATCGAAGCGCGCTATACTTTTGAAGATATCGTAGGCCGAAGCCCCGCGATGAAGAAGCTGTTCGAGATCCTCCCGCAGGTTGCCGACAGTACAAGCACGGTCTTGATTGAAGGCCCGAGCGGTACCGGCAAGGAACTTTTTGCGCGCGCGATACACAATCTTTCCCCTCGCAAGAACAAGCCGTTCATTGCCGTCAACTGCGGTGCCTTGCCCGATACGCTGCTTGAGAGTGAATTGTTCGGGCACAAAGCCGGGGCATTTACCGATGCGCGCAGGGACAAGCCCGGCCGATTCGCGTTAGCCAGCGGGGGCACGATCTTTCTCGACGAGATTGGCGACATTTCAGCGGCCATGCAAATGCGCCTGCTGCGCGTGCTTCAGGAGCGCGTGATCGAGCCGCTTGGCTCGGTGGAACCGGTAAAGGTCGATGTCCGCGTCGTATCGGCGACAAATAGAGACTTGGCGGCGCTGGTTCGCGAAGGCCGGTTCCGGGAAGACCTCTTCTACCGCGTCCGCGTGGTTGCCCTGCAATTGCCCAGCCTCATACAGCGGCGAGAAGATATCCCCTTGCTGATCGACCATATCGTGGCGCGCTTCAACCGCCTCCAAGGCAGAACCATCGCGGGAGTCTCCGATGAGGTGCTGGCGCGTCTCATGGAGCACAATTTCCCGGGCAACATTCGTGAGCTGGAGAACATAATCGAGCAGGCATTCGTGCTGTGCCGGTGCGAGTTGATCGAAATACACCATCTCCCCACTGAACTGCGGCCGCCACAGTCGGCCTCGGCAGGACACGGGGCCATGACCTTGCATGCCATGGAGAAGTACATGATCGTCGAGGCGCTGCGCCGGCAGCGCGGCAACCGCAAGAAGGCCGCCCGGCAGTTGGGCATCGACCCCAGCACCCTGTATCGAAAGATCCTGGCGGCAGGGATCACCGTTCCGGAATCGGACGGGCGTCGCCGGGGCAGCTAGCCTGGAATTCTCACACGCACACACCGCTGCTCTCTCAGTCCCAGTTGAATCATCAGTTTCCAAGACCCTGGCACGTCCTCCCTGCTTGCCCGATGTGCGTGTGAGAAATCCGGACGAGAGCATGTCTCATCACCCCAAATACCGTCCGAGGGAAATCACGCAGAAACGGGTTCTTACTTGACAGTACAGCGTTCTCGGATGCTGGTTCCTATGTGTTTTCGGACATTTTCCGAGTTCTTGCCGATTCTCGTGAAGTAGGGGCTTGCTGAAAGAGTCCCGATAGGGACGACAGATAATAGCCCAGCGATTCATCGCTGGGTCCGCGGGACCCCATACCTCCCAAGCCCCGGCAGGGGCGAAAGAGTCCATACCAGTTCCAGTACCACGTATTTCACGTCATGC
>JADLCA010000671.1 GCA_020847495.1 Candidatus Hydrogenedentota bacterium
CTGTGCCGGTCTTCTCGCGGTGGTATGCGGCCACTTCTTCAATGGTAAAGGGCGGCTCGGGCAGACCCGTGATCGGGGAGGCCGGCACGGTGGCGTCAGAGCGAGGTTCAGGTTGGCTCGACGCCGCAGTGGGTGGCCTTGGCTGCTGAGGGACGCACCATCGAAGGTCGGTCCCCAGGAGTGGGTCGATGACAGCCGCTTCTTCGATAGGCAGTTCTTTAACGGCATCCCACCATTTCTGATAGGCCGCCAGCGTTTCCTTGTGAATGGTGTCTGACGCCTCGCACTGCGCTTGCGTCAGGTCATCTTTGAAACAGAATCCGTACAGCGGGGGCCGGAAGGACACGCCATAACCGCACCGAATGCCTTCGATTACCCACAGCGAAATCATTCCCCGTACTGCCCAACTCTGTGGGTCGCCCGTGTACGGCTTCGCGGGGATTTCTGTCAGAAGCATGCGGCCGAAGGTCCGGTTCTTCGTGTCGATGAGCGGCGTGTCCTCCGCGAGCTTCAGCAACGCGGGGATGTCCTCCCAACCCAGGTCCATGTTGCCGGGTAACATCGTCAAAGACCGCTCGGACATGAGGAATGCCTCGAAGAGCGCGCGGGTGGATTCTTCGTTGCGACCAGCAGACTCGTTTTCGGGGATGCCTTTCTTGACGCCCAACCCCCAAAAGTCCGGGTCTTCGATATTTCGGATAGCCGCCTCGATGTAGTCCCTGAGCAAATTATCGGTCTGAGGCAGTGCTTCTTTCAGCGCAGGCAGCGCGGAGGCATCCGTAATCCACCCCAGCGCAAGCGCGGCAGCCTGCTTCACGGAATCATAGTCGTCATGCTGGAGCGCCGACACGAGTGTCTGTGTAGCCTGGTTACTGGCAATATGTCCCAGGGCGTATGCAGCGGACATGCGAACGATTGCATCCGGGTCTGAAAGCAACAACTGTGCGAGGCGTGGAACATTGGATTCGGAGCCCAGCTCTCCCAGGGATCGGGCTGCCGTTCGACGAACGTTGGCCGACGGGTCGGCAAGGCATTCCACGAGGACCTCGCACACCGATGGCTGCTGCGTATCGCCCAGTGCGTCGCACGCGGCTGCGCGATACCCCTCGTCCAGCCATTCGGTGGCAACGTGTTCCAGGTACGTGACTGCACCCACGGAAAGTGCTGCGCACCGGGCCGCCCAATTGGCGCGCAGCATCTCCCAGTCGTGCATGCCACCGTCCGACGGTATATGTGTCAGGCGTTCGAACTCACTCAAGATGTGAAGGACGGTCCGGATGTCGCCATTGGAGTATGCCCGCCCATCGTTTTCGGGTCTCGAGCCAACTTGCGGGGAGACGATCTCCATTTCCAGTTGGCCGGTCGTTACGTCCCCTTCCCAGGGATGAAGCCTTGAATGACCATTCGAGTCCGGACCGAAGGGGAATGTGTAGCGCACGCTGTATCGGCCACTCTCGCAGAATGCGACCACTCCGTTGACCGGTCCTCGCCACCCGAGCGACTGCATGGTGAGCAACCCCCGGTCAAGAATGCGCGCTTCGCCCGGTGCCAACGAAACTTGGGGAACCCTGCGGACGGTCGATAGTACCGGCGGTAAGACGGGGACCGCAGTACGTGCGCTGTCGCGAACTTCGGGGACCCAAGCGTTCTGGCCCGGCTCCACATAGTCCAGCGCGATGGGCTGGTCGCTGATATTGCGAAGCATAAGGACAAAGCCGACCGTTTCTCCCACTCGAAACGATCGCGGTGCATCTTCGTATATCAGTCCGGCCTGAAGGCCGCTGACGGGTTCACCCCACTGCGCGTTGCGCAGGTTGGCTTCGGCCGCGCGGATTTGCGCCAGCGCTTCGTCACGGTCCTGAGCTAGAGATCCCACTGCTTGGAGATCAAGCTTTCCGGGCTGTGACGTGACCTCGGTCCAGCGGCACCTCAGAACCAGCGTCGGCGCGCCCTCGTAAGTGGAAGAAACACTGACCGGGGTTTTCAGGATATGCCAATCCCTTTCGAGATAAAGGTCTTCCGCACCGCTCCAGGGGTAGGAACGCGTGTCATTCCCGTACTCGAGAGTATTGCGCAGTCGCCATTGAAAACCTTCGAGATGGACAGCCGGTGCCTTCACGTTGGAACGGGACTCTGTTGCGTTCCGCCACTTCGCTTCCACGATGACACCGTCCAAGCTTGAGACGACATGCTGCGGTCCGCCTGGTGTAACGGAAAGCAGATGGGAACTCGCTGTCGAGAACTTACCACTGTCTAACAAGTCTCCGCTCTTGTACGACGTTTCGCGTAGTGCAACCTGAAATTCGATGACTTGTTCCGTTTTCCAAGTCTGACGCTCGGAGATGTCACGGCTTTCCGAGGCGGATTGCACTGACTGTAAAACCGGCGCAACAAGCAACAACGACATAGCAACAACGACGCCCACAAGTGTCCCGAGTGCTCGACGTCGCATACTGGGTTCACCTTTTTGTCTATGCCCCAAGATCCGCCGTACGCGGTTGACCAGGCTCCCACCATGGCTGGAGAGGGCGAGGGCTTCGGATTGTTGGGTGGTTTCGACGAGGGTGAGGAGGGCGCGGACGTATTGGGCGCGGTCGGGGTAGGCGCGGAGGGCGAGTTCGTCGCAGCAGAGTTCGCGTTCGGCGCGGATGGTTTTGGAGAGCCACCACACGACGGGGTGGAAGAAGAGCAGCGCTTCGACGACGCGTTGGAATGCGTTGACCCACAGGTCCCAGCGGCGGATGTGGGCGAACTCGTGGGCGAGGATGGCCTCGATTTCGTCAGGCGTCATGCGAGTTGCCATGCTCGCGGGCAGCAGGATGATGGTGCGGAAGAAGCCGGTCACCAAGGCGGAAGAAATGCCCGTGAGCCAGCGGACTTGCACGCGTGCGTGAACGCCGAGGCGTTCCTGGACGCGGCGCGCGAGCGCGGCGATGTTTTCGCCGACAGCCTGGGATTTGGTGCGCAACCGCCGGAGGGCGAAGAGCCCGGCGAGGTCGTAGAGGGCAAAACACACGATGCCCACAGCCCATAGGCGACCCAGCCAGGGCAGGCAGAGGTGATACCACTGCGTGGCGGAGAGGCTGGGGCGCGCGGGGCGGTCGGGGGAGGAAGAATCGGACAGATCGGACCGATCGGACTGATCGGACGGGGAGAATGCGGGCTCTGGCGTTGCCAGAGCAGGCGAAGGATCGGCGGCCGCTTGCGTGGCGGCAGGGGGCGACACTGAAGTGTCGCGCGTGGCGAGCCACGCAAAGTTCACGGGCAACAGCGCCGCGATGAGGAGCAACCCCACGCAGGCCAGCGCGTAGCGCAGGTTGGGGGAGCACTTGCGCGTGGCAGCGAGCGCCACGGCTACCACCACGCCGATGAGGGTCCCCTGACAGAGGAGACCGACTACCACCGAGCCCGCGAGTTCGGCCCAGGTTTCGGAAAAGAGGGTGCTAGGCATCTTTCAGCTCCTTGTTAACGGCACTGCCGATCACTGCGTGCGACCCCTCTGGTACCGCCTCGCTCGCCGAGCGCGGCGGCACAGCGCTGCGGAAACGAAGTTGACGTGAGCTTGTGCGGGCGCCTTGCGAGGTTGAAGTCTTGTGCTCGCGCGCTCGGCGAGCGGGCGAGTACTCAATGGCGCTCCGCGCTTCGTTTGGTGAGCGCTTGCGGGTGGCGGCAAGAGCCACGGCCACCAGCACGCCGAAGTGGGTCCCCTGCCAGAGGAGGCCAACCACCACCGTGCCCGCAAGTTCGGCCCAGGTTTCGGAGAAGAGCGTGCTAGGCATCTTTCAGCTCCTTGTTAACGCCACTGCCGATCACTGCGCGCGGCCCCTCTGGTACCGCCTCGCTCGCCGAGCGCGGCGGCACA
>JADLCA010000672.1 GCA_020847495.1 Candidatus Hydrogenedentota bacterium
ATGAGAACCTATGGCACCGGGTCGAGCGTGACTGAGTATTCGGATTGGCCGGCGACAAAGGGAATGTCCTTCTCCGCGTATCCCGGGGCCTGCACATGAATGAACGCCGTGTACTCCGGCGAGAATGAGTCTGTGGCGAAGACTCCGTGCTGGTCAGTGACTCCAATGGGCGGCCCACCCTGAAGGACCGTTGGGAACTGAATCGCCTGGTGGACGCTCGCCCCGGCAACAGGCTCACCGCTTTTCGAATTGGTAACGACGAGTCTCAAAGGCACGGTGACGCGCCGGTGGTAGACGAGGACAGCGACGTCTCCTCTCATCCGCATCGGCAAGACTCGGGTAAGCCAATGCGGGTGGGGCGCAATGTGGCTGCCGTCCTGGATGTCAAACGAATACACAAAGTCTCCCGCATTCGGGAGCATGAGCACTCCCCGGTCGCCTGTCTTGAAGTCGCCCACAGGAATCTCCGCCCCAAACCCGGTGTGACTCAACGCGCCAAGGTCCACCGACACCTTGAATCTGGCGTTGGAGATGTCCTGGCCCCAGTCGTCCTTCACGAGGACTCGGACGGTGCGCTCGCCGGGCAGGGTTACCTTCCACGTCAGTTGTTGATTGGCTGTGAGCAGGCGCCGTTGGCCGTAGTTCCAATTGTCTTGCCCGGCATCAATACGCACATTGAGATACCACTCGGCCCCCGCGAGCGGCGCACCTTCCACGGACCATATATAGAGGTCCGACAAGGCCCAGGGCCGGTCTTTCGGAGCAAGCAGGAAGCGGTAGACACCATACCCGCGGTCGCCATCTCGTTCCGCGGGCCGGTCTTCGAATAGCAGCGTCAGGCGCCCGTCCTCGCCGGTCTCGCCCATAGACTCCACGCTAATAAACGGACGCTCGAGCTGGGCCTGAAGGACCGGGATTCCCGGCAGAGGGACTCCCTCCGAAGAGGTTACGACGATGTCCAAGGAGGGCCCTGCGGTGGCCGCAGTGAAAGTGCCACTCACAACCAGCAAGCAGGCAAACCCAATCATATCCGCATTCCCCATGGAAGAATGGAGCCAATGTGCGTCTACCCTGACACGGGGCCGGCCTACAAGGGAACGGCCACCCCCGCCGTGGAGATCAGCCGGCCTTGCCCCACTTCTGGCTGTTGATCCCACGACCGAAGGCAAAGTTGCAGCGGCGTTCAGGGTGTCGCACTCAAGACGCACGGGATTTCGGCGGGGATTTCAGAACGAAACCGTGTGCATTGAGTAGGGCGGGATTCGTTCCCGCCCTCTTGACGAGGCGAGGATTGGCTCTGATAAGTGCATGGGCCGTCAGGATTGCCGGTGCTTCCAGTTAAGCTTCTTGCTCATGCCCATCCAGGATAAGGCGCCTCCATGTCGAATGGAGGAGGGCAAAAAGGCGGGAACAAATCCCGCCCTACAATGTGAGACGGCCTTGGCGCAAACCGCACGGTTGCAACCTTGCGCCCCGGTCTTTACACTACAGCACCGGGAGATTCCCGCCGGGGCAGATATTCTGCTTTGTATAACACTATTGATTAGCCGGTGCGGGCTGGCACAGGGGAGAATCATGTCTGAGACAAGCGCTGGAAAGATGCGATGGTACTCCGGTTTGACCGGGTACCACTATCTGGTACTGACCGTGGCATGCCTGGGGTGGTCTTTCGATACGATGGACCAATGGTTGTTCGTCTTCTCCAAGCAGCATGCGATTACCAGTCTGCTGGGAGACGCGGGCACACCGGAACTCGTAGCTTGGTACAATGGCCTGCTCACGGCGATCATGATGATTGGCTGGGCGACGGGCGGCCTGGTGTTCGGCATGTACGGCGACCGCCTGGGTCGCACCAAGACGATGGCGCTGACCATCCTCATCTACGCCGGATTCACCGGTCTGAGCGCATTTTCTTGGGATATCTACAGCTTTGCGACGTTCCGCTTCCTCACGGGGCTTGGCATCGGCGGGGAGTTTGCCGCGGGAGCCGCGTTGGTGGCGGAATCTCTGCCCGCCCACGCGAGACCGACGGCACTTGGCGTGGTCCAAGGAACGTCGGCCCTCGGCAATATATGCGCCGGCCTCATCAATTTGGGTATGTCGTCTCACATGTCCACAGACACGGCCTGGCGCTGGATGTTCGCGGTAGGTTTTCTGCCCGCCCTGTTGGTTGCCGTCATCATCTTCTTCATCTCGGAACCGGAGCAATGGAAACAAGCCCGCGCCCGTGCGAACGAAGGCAAGGAGCGGGTCGGCTCGATGGGAGACCTCTTCAGGGATCCGGTGATCCGACGAAACACCCTCGTTGCGTTGACACTCGCTTCAGTGGGTGTTATTGGCTTCTGGGGAATCGGCACCTGGACTCCCGAACTGTACCGCGCCGTATTTAATCCCACAAATGACCCGGCCTTGAAATCCGCGGTGGAGCAGCAGGTAAGTTACGTCGGCATGGCCCAGAACTTCGGCGGCTTCTTTGGGGCGATTTGCTTTGCCTGGATCGCACAGGCGATCGGCCGGCGGCCAACCTTCGCCTTGGCCCTGCTCTCATGCCTCTTGGTCATCCCGGTGACAGTCTTCTTCACGGACACCTTCGCGAAGGCAATCGTGTTGTTCTTCTGTCTGGGTTTCGTGTTGCTGTTCTTGCTTGGCGGGTTCGCGGTGTACTTCCCCGAACTGTTCCCCACGCGTCTGCGCTCGACCGGTACCGGCTTCTGCTACAACGTGGCCCGCTTTGTGACGGCCGCGGGCGTCATGGTCTCAGGCGGATTGGCCAAGGAATACGGTTATACCAATTCGGCCCTGGTGATGTGCGGCATCTTCATCATCGGGCTGATGGTTCTGCCGCTCGCTCCGGAGACACGGAACAAGCCATTGCCTGAGTAGAGTTCCTTTGGACTGAATCACTCAACCGGGCGGCGCGATGCGTCGCCCGGTGCTTTTTTTCTGGGCAGCTGCTTTGTCCAGACGGAACCCGATGGGATGACAGGCGCCCTCGCCTGTCGTCCCATCGGGTACAAACCGGCCTATGATCAGGGGAATAGCCATCTGCGCAGACCGCAGGCAAGCCTGCTTCCTGAAAGCAGCGGCAAGCCGCCGCACTCCACACTGTGGACGCGGAGGGCTGGGGAGAATTCATGTCTCCCACGTGGGGTCGATGCCCAGCGAGACTGGGTCACGGTCCAGGAAATAGACCTCGAGTTCCCACATGGCATATCCGGGGCCGGGGTCGAAGAGGTAGACTTCCGCCGTGTAGCTATTCTCTTTGGTGGGCTGCGTGAGCACGAAGGGATGGACCTCGCCAGAACGGATGTCCTTGACAACCACCGTCCCCGCCTTCGCGGGCAGGGGCGCGGCAAACACTACCTTATCCGAGTGAATCGGGTCCGCCATGACATGCTCGATCGTCAGTTTGTCGCCCTGGATTCGCAGGATGTCTTTCCCGTCGACCATGCCCTGCCAGTGCAGCACTTTCAACGCCGCGTCGGCGTGCTCCTGCAAGATGCGCACATCCTGCGCCTGGTGTTCGGCGATGAGGCCGGACACCTCGTCTTTGTCGGGCGCGGCGGCGAGGCGGCGTTGGGCCTCCTCTCGATCAACCAGCATTTCGAGAATGTTTTTGCGGAGTTGATCGATTCCATACAGCTTGTAGTCGAAACCCGGAACGGCGCGGAATTCGCCGACGGTTACCACCATGTTCGAAAGCGATTCCTCAAGGGCCTTCTCGGTCTCCGGTCCGGGCGCTGCAGCATAGCCGAAGTAGGCAAAACAGGCCTTCGTATAAGCAATATTCACCGCGATAAGTTGTCGTGCCAGTTCAAGCGAATCACCCACCTGCCGGGCAACTTCGGGGTCGTCGAAATCCGGCGCTGCCGCACGGCCGAGCGACTGCATGTTCTGGGCTTGCCCGAGGCCCTTATCCAGGTACTTCAGGGCTTCATCGATGCGGCCCTTGCACGGGGTATAGATGGTGTCGCGCAACCAGTTCACGTGAGCCTTGCCCCTGTCGATCTCGGGAAATCCTTGCACGGGGAAAGTGGTGAGCCGTAATTGCGGCAAGGTATTCCATTCGATCGCTTCCGCAACAGGCTTGATGTAGAGGCCATTCTTGTAGGCTTCGCCCGAAAGCATGATCGCCTCGCCCATGATTTTGGCGGTCCTCTTGCCGAAGTGGATCGATGCAAAATCCTCGGCGATCACGCGCGGATCTTCCAGGGGATCCCAGGCCATGCGGAACGCCGCGTACGCCGTCAGTTCATTCGACCACCAGCCGTCGTCCTTCGGTATGTTCATCTGCGAACCGGCGATGTTGCTTTCCTTGCCGCGCCAGATTTGGTCGAGCCCTTCGCGGAAGTATAGACCCGGATACGTGGGGAAGATGTTCGTGCTTCCGTCTTCGTGATAATTCATCGGTGCCAGCAAGACAAGCATCTTGTGCGGCGTGAGGTTGAATGTCGCGTTGATCGGCTGATAAAACCAGCGGTCGCCGCGCGTGAGGTATGGCGAAAGGAACAGATTCTCCACCGGAACCTCGTCTGTAAAGATGGCCTTATAGACGTCCGGGTTCGAGTGCTGCTCCGTGGCATTGGTCACCCAGGTGCGGTGGTAATAGAGTTTCCCGGATTCACCCACCACGACCTCGTGCATTTTCTTCACGAAAGTCTGATAGCGGCGTTCCAGCGGCCAATCGCCGACCTCGGGCTCATGCATCACATCGTACGGTTTCAATGGCTCCAGCACGCGCGTCAGTTCGCCCGTGCGAATGCGGATTCCATCCAGTTCCGGCAAGGCCTTCAACAGGCTGCGGTACTTGTCCTGGAGCATGTTCCAGAGGGCAGGGTCCGCAGGGGACAGCGTGGCCCCATACTTCGCAAGCACATCAGGGTGATAGGAAAACTCATCCGCGTCGGTGAAGAACTTCATGTGCAGGGCGTGCGCGTACTCGATGAGCCGGCGCGCCTCAGCGCGATTCTCTTCGTTCTGCGAACGCAATGGTTCCGATTCCCACGGCACAAGCGCGTTGCTGTTCGGATACGAGACCCAGTTCACGGTGTAGCGAAGCGAGGCATTCATATCCTCAATCGAAGTTCCGCCGCCCGAGCGCACGTAGAACGCAGGCTCTCGCCGGACGTCCAGTTCGGGTACGGCATGCGCGACGCGGACGCGATCCCACAGCCAATAGACGCCATACACTTCTCCGGCAGGTCCCCCGCCGGAAATGACGAGAACCCTGCGTCCTTCGGATTTCACGGGACGAATCCCGAACCCTTCCGGATTCGGAATCTCCACGAGACGCACCGCGCCGCCGGCCACGAAGGACGCGGTCAACCCATTGCGAGATGAATTGCCCACGACGATCAGATTGCCACCCGGGTCGGCCGCATCATGGTGGACCGTCACGCTTGCCCCGACCTTTTCCAAGGCGGACTGTAGGTCGGCAACAGCCAGGGCCAATCCGCTCTCCGGCTGTGGCGCTTCGCCAAGGATGACATGCCAGGATTCCGCGCATGCAGGCGAAATGACGCTGCACGCGAGACTAAGCAGTGCGAGCAGCATGCTGAACCCGCCGACTCGCCCGATGTGCATCCGCTTCTGACGCATAATTGGTCCCTCCATCTCGCTGAGATCATCGACAAGAACATCCTTCGATACGAACACACTATCATGGACCTGCATCGTGCGCATATGGTAATGTCCAACGGGGGAGAAATTCGGACGATGAAGAAGTCCGCACAAGCCGCGATTCGGCCAGAAAAAGCCGAAGATATTGCAGCCATATTCGCCGTCAATCAGCAGGCATTCAAGCGCCAGGATGAAGCCCGGCTGGTGAACGTCCTGCGCGAGCAGGTCAGCCCCTTGCTGTCGCTGGTGGCGGTCGTGGACAAGGCGGTCGTAGGACACATTCTGTTCAGCCCCGTTCATGTCGAGAACGCACGGCGCGCGCCCCAGTTGATGCTCGGACTTGCGCCCATGGCCGTGCTGCCCGAACACCAGAGTAAGGGTATCGGCTCGCTGTTGGTTCGGCGAGGACTGGACGCGTGCCGGGCCGCGGGTAGTGGCGCGGTGGTAGTGCTCGGCCATCCGGAATACTACCCCCGCTTCGGATTCGTGCCCGCCGTTCAATTCAATCTGCGCTGCGAGTATCCCGTCCCCGACAACGTGTTCATGGCGATCGAACTCATGCCCTGCTCGCTCGACGGCTGCCAGGGGACCGTCAAGTACCACCCCGCCTTCGCGGGAGTGTGATGCGGGGAGCGTGTTGCGTGGTTGAGACCTGGGGCTACACATCCCCCTCGACCCTGCGGGTCTGCCCCCTTCAAAGGGGGATCCTATGCTCGGCCCTTCGGGCTGAGCGATTCTTGGTCAAGAACTCGCGTGCTGCCTTCAGAAAGTTTGGTAATCTAGAGACATAGTGTTACGTAAGTCCCCCTTTGAAGGGGGTGCAGGGGGATGTTCTTCTCTTCCGTTCTCTTCTCACTGCACTGGCTGCTGGAGATCGGATGATTGCCCGGCGATGCGACCCACGAATTCCAGGACCTCTCGCTCGACTTGCTCCCGGTCGTAGTCCCAGTAGATGTGATGGTTCGAGCGGGGTAACCACACCAGTTCTTTGTCTTTGCTGGCCATGGCGTTGAACGCCCGTTCCGCGGCGGCGGGCGATGCGGCCACGTCACCATGCGAATGCAGCATGAGGACCGGACAGGTCACGTTGTCCAGAACGGTGGGCTCATTTACACGGAGGCCCAGGTCGTTCAGCATCAGGCCGGCCCGGGTGGGCAGCCATGTGTAGCATACGATGGAGTCTTTGGCCGAGCGGTCGTTGACCTGCAGAAAGAGGTCGCCTTTGTACACCCACCGCACGAGATGGCTGCCGATGACCGTCCACTTCTCCGGGCGCAATCCGTAGTACCAGTGGTGGGTCACGCCGAAATAGGCGCCGCCGAGCACAAGACCATCAACAGATACTTGGGACGCCGTGATGGTGCTGAGCGCGGAACCCATCGAATGGCCGACCAGGATCACGTGCTCATGTTTCTCTGTGAGAGCTTCTGTCTCTGCGAGGACAGCATGCACTAATGAGTCCGTAGAAATATCTTCCAGGCCCTTGGGGCTTGTCCCATGACCGGGCAGTAACAGTACGCGCACGCGCCAGCCCTTTTCGGCGAGCAGGTCCGGACTCCGGTTAAAATTGTTGCCGCAGCCGGCGTAGCCGTGCACGAAAAGGGCAGCGTTGGGCGAATCCGTCGGCCCAAGGTCACGCGGTTCCGCGCCCAGCATGATGCTGGTGGCCTCGTCGCGGGGCGTTCGCGCGTCTTCACGATCAACCCACCACGCGCCGCAAGCACTGTATCCTCCCCAGAATCCAAGGATGAGCGTAGCGCACGCAATGGGAACGCGCCAGCGCTGTAAAAGGCCCCGCCTCCGCTTATTCGCCGAAGCGGCCGATGGGGTGTCCATCTCCGGCGTCGTCGTGATGGTGCTCATGCCGCCGGCCTTCTACTCGCCCACATCCAATTCTCTGGCGAGAGTCTTGATCTGCTTGAGGTCCATCTTCCCAGTACCCAAGACAGGGATCTGGGCAATACGGTAGAAGGATGTCGCCTTGGGCCGCCACAAGTTTGGCAGCTCGGAGTTCTTGAGGCGATCCACGAGCGTCTCCAACTCACCGTCCATCAATGTGTGGAGAACAACCAGGCGCTCGCCCTTCTGCTCGTCGGGTACGCTTGTCACCGCGAAAGTTTGCTCGTGCAGTTCCAGCAATTGATGCAGCGTCTCCTCGACCTTCGTGTGCGGCACCATTTCCCCGCCGATCTTGCTGAACCGCGCCAGGCGATCCGTGATTGTGATGAAACCGTCCTCATCGATCGAGGCAATATCGCCCGTGTTGTACCAGCCGTCCTTCAGAACTTCTGCGGTCTTCTCCGGTTTGCCCAGGTACCCCTTCATGATATTGGGGCCCTTTACCCACAACACACCCGCCTCGCCTACCGCGAGGCGCGCGCCGGTTTCCGGGTCAGCGATCTTCGCGCTGACGCCAGGCAGTGGCTGTCCGATGGTGCCATGCCGCGTGCCGACCTGGTAGAAGCCCGGACCGCGGAAATCGGGGATGTTGATCGACACGGCAGGCGCGCACTCGGTGGTGCCATAGCCTTCAAGCGGCTCGATGCCGAACTTCGCACGGAAGGCCTCGCGCACGCGGGTTGGCAGCTTCTCGGCGCCGGTCACGACGTATTCGAGACTGCTGAACTCTTCCGGCAGGCAGCGGCGGATGAAACCTTGCAGGAACGTCGGCGTTGCGATGAGAAAACGCGGCTGATACTTGTAGACCAGCTGGCCGATGATCTTCGCATCAAGCGGATTGGGATGGTACGCGACAAAGAAGCCGCGCCACAAAGGCAGCCACAATGTGCCCATAAAGCCGAATGAATGGAAGAACGGCAGTATGCCCATGAAGCCGTCCCCCGCTTCGTTCGGGAAGACTTGCGCGATCGCTTCAACGTTGGAGAGGATGTTCTTGTGCGTCAACATGACACCCTTGGGATCGCCCTCGCTGCCGCTCGAGAATATAATTGTGCAGATGTCCTCTTCCGTGCGGCCTGCCCGCGAACCGAGGCAGCGCTCGACCAAGACAACTGGACAGAACAGCGCCAGCAACATCGCCACCATGCGGTCGAATCCGGTGATGGTCTTCTTCACATCTTCAAGGTAGATCGCTGTGCCGGGAACCTGCACGGGGAAACGCTCCAGGAACTCGCGTGACGTGAGCACGTGCACGATCCCGCACTGGCGTGCCGCCGACGCGATAGATTCCGCGGACGCGGTGTAGTTGAGGTTCACCGGAATCTTGCCCATGAACTGCAAGGCGATGTTGGCAACCGCGCCCCCAACGGACTGGGGAAGCAGCAGCCCAGTCATCTCCTCGGGGCCCAGCAGACGCTTCAGCTTTCTTCCCATGGCGATTGAGCCCACGTAAGTCTTGAGAAAGGTGAGCTTGGGCGTGCGCCCATCGCCAATCGCCATCTTGAAGGGGCGCCTGCGGACTGTGTGCACAAAACCACGGTGCACCAGCGGTTGATCGAGTTCACGATGCATGTACGCTTCGGTGCCAAGTTCGCGAATGGCCGTGCGCACGGCCGTGGAATCGCTGTCATGCGGCATGGGCTTCCCGAAGCATACGCCGATGGGGTACGG
>JADLCA010000673.1 GCA_020847495.1 Candidatus Hydrogenedentota bacterium
AGGGAAAGGGTCTGCTCTGAGCTTGGGGGGAGCGTCAGGAGCATTAAGGTGCGTTGGGGTTTCTGGCTTCTCCGTTGAGTTAATGTCCTCGGGGCGCAAGTACGGTATGAGAATGGCGGGCACTTCGGCCTCGCCCTCTTGTGTCGGCTCGAATACGACAGTCTGTAACACGATATTGTTCCCATCGCGCACAAACGCCTTGACCGGTGACAGCTTCACGTCAGCCCAATCGGGCTTGGTAACCTCCGCCGGGAGAATCAGGAAATCTCCCGCTCCTCCTGTCCACGACACCTCGCACGACACCCGGTAGGGTTCTCCAATGCGAGCTGGCTGTGGATCGCTTTGAACCGTCAATTCCGGTTGTGCGAAAACCGCCGCACAGAAAAGAAAAGACCCCAAAGCTGCCACCAAAACGGACACCCGATTCAACTGTTGAGCTACGAGTAGCTTCATGCCTGAATGAAGCAGGTCTTGTGCCATCCGGAGCTAAGTCTCAAGTTATGTATCCCCAAGGACATAAGGAAGTTGCATTTCGCATTTATTCGCCTCATATGGGGTTTTGGCCCCCCTGAACCTCATATGGGGCACAGATGGCCCATGTCATGACCCGTAGCGTCCTGTGAATTCGCAGCGTTCACCTTTTGAAGTCCCAGCGGCTAAACGCAACCGGAAGCGCCGGCATCCCTGCCGGCCTTTTCGATTCCCACAAGGATGCTGCCATTCGCGGTCTCTCTTCTCGTGCCTCACATGCGGTACAAGAGAACACGGAAAACACCCAAGACCCCCAGGATGCAAGTTGTCGAACCCATTCGCGCCTGTGGTGTCTTTGGTGGTGAGGTCCGCGGCTATGATACGAACAGGAGTTCTACCGCCGGTCATGACGAGCCGTTAGACTTGTCTCGTGCCAACGTGTTAGCATGCGTGTGTCTGCCCGGATCCTGGTTCGGATACCAGGATCGGCACGACGGACACTGTTGGTTCGGTGCCTGCTCAGTGTGGAGCAACGCCGTCAAGGCGCCACAGGGGGAGCTGGGCACGGCCCAAAGCCTCGTTGCCAGGCGGATTGGTTCACAGCAGCGCCCGTGAAAATACGGGAAGGAGAGATAGGTCTATGCGACGTGCACAATTGGGTCTGGTAACGGCTTGCCTCTTGGCTTTCGTGGCCGCATTTGTGGGATGCAATGGCTCTGACACTACGCCACAGCCTCCGGAGAACAATGGCGGCAGCACGACACAGACGGGGACCGAAACCCCAGTCGCTCCGCCTCCCGTAGCTGAAGGCCCCAAGAGGACCTTTGAAATCGATCCCGACAACTCGGCCGTCGAGTGGAATGCCCACGTCCCCATCGGCACGCGCGTTGGCGGTTGGACAACCTTCGAAGGCGCCTTCGAGATGACGGGGGACAGCATCGAGACGCTCCAGGGCACCGTGACGGTGGACATGAACTCGGCCTACTCGGATGCGGTCGAAATCACCAACAAGCTGAAAGGCGATGAGCACTTCTTCCAGCCCAAGGAACACCCCACGTCAACATTCAAGTTGAGCAGTGTGAAGAAGGGCGCCGCTGGCTATGATGTCGTCGGCGATTTCACCATTCGCGGCATCACCAAGAGCTTTACCTTCCCCGCGGAAATCGAAGTGAAAGAAGGAACGCTCACCGCCAAAGCCAAGTTCGACATGAACCGTCAGGATTTCGGGATCACCTATCAGAGCACCATCGGCGATTACGCGATCAACGATATCTGCCAACTGATCCTCGACATCGTGGCGAATGAGAAAGCCGCCGCCGCTCCCGCAGCCGCTCCTGCAGCCGCCACCGATGCGCCGGCCGCGGCTCCCGGCGCCTAGCCCCCGTACAACGTGATATTAAGCGCCCGGCCTCGTGCCGGGCGCTTTCTTTCTTGGAGGTGGCATGGCCTTCCAGGCCATGGTCTTAATCCGCAACTATGCGTAGGGATTACACCCCTTCCCTGGCCGCCACCCAAACCACGACTTCAGGCGGTATCGCAGGATCATGAAGATCATCGACATCCCCAGCGTGAACGCCCGCACCTTGCTCCCCGTCACGGACGACTCCCCCACACGTTGGCGGTAATTCACCGGGATTTCGATGAAGTGGATGCCATTGAGGATGGTCAGCAGCAGAATCTGGGGTCCAAAGGCCGAACCCCCAATCGAGAACTGCGGCGCGATCCGCTCGTACGCCTCTCGGTGCAGGAGCCGCATCGAACACCCCACGTCGGTCAGCAGCGTCGTATTGAACAGGAACTCGACCAGCTTGCCCACAGCCCAGTTGCCCCACTTCAGGAACCACCCCATGTTGGCCCCTTCCCACACAAACTCCCGCTGCGTGCGCGTGCCGAACACCACTGGGACATCATCGCTGTAGGCCAGAAGTTTGTTGATGTCGTGGCCGGAAAAGGTGCCATCGGGTTCCGCAATGATGAGCAGATCGCCCGTGGCCTCCGCGAGCCCCTTCCAGATGGCGTGGCCGTATCCCTGCCGTGTCTCGTACACAAGCCGCGCCTGCGTCGGCCGGACCTCCTCGTCTGTCCCCTCCGCCGCGTTATTGTTCACGACGACTATTTCGTCGACGAGCCCCGAACTGAAGAAGTCCTCGATCGCTGCACGAATCGAGTCCTTCTCGTTATACGTGGGGAAGATCACCGATACTTTCTTGTCGCGCCACATGCCGTTTCCACTTCTCTTACCAATAGGTGTACAACAACGACTCCGTTAACCACGTCTGAATCGCCAGGAATCCCGCCGTCACCAGGAGCGGCACAAAGGACCGCGTCCGCTCGCACAACTGCTCCAGCAGGTGCGCCGCCGGGATGACGACGAAGGGCAACACATACATCGCGGACCGTTCGCCCTCGCCCCGCGCAATGTACAAAAGGTTGAGGACGAACAACGTCAGGCCGAACACGATGAACAACCCCTTGCTGCCCGGCTCGGGTCTGCAGAGCCGCCACACCAACAGCATGGACACCGGAATCCCCGCGAAGTAGAACATGCAAACGGGATTCAAGAACCGGAACGCCCACCCCGGGAAACGGGGGCTGACAACTTGGAGATTCGCCTGGTCCTCATCAAACTGGGACTTGGCGAGCCGGAAGCACTCCACCACATCGAATCCCGACCAGAATCTCACTGCCAAATGACAGGCCAGGAACGCGGCAAGCATCAGCGCGGCCGTCTGGATCACGGAGATGCGTCTCTCGGGCTCGAGCAACCTCCACAGTCCCACAAATCCGAAGAAGACACCGATCCCGATCAAGGAGAACGACGTGAGTGAAAGCACGCCATACATGATACCCGCACACAACGCGTAGGATGTGGAAGGGCCATGGATGGCCCTCCAGAAAAAGTACAGTGTCCACAGCGTCAGCGGCATGAATAGGATGTCGGCACGGGTCGCCGTAAAGAGCACAATCGACGGGATAAGCGAATATAGTATACATGACATTATGGCGATGCGCGTTGAGAACAGGCAGCGTGCAAGCAACCATAATGGTATTAGGGCTGTAGACCCTACAATTACGGTCGCAACAGACAATGGACCCGGATTTGCTGAGAATGTTATAATTGACATAATCCAGAGTGTCGCAACGGGCCCGGGCGGGTGGACTTTGCTGTGCATGGAGAGGTATGGATGCAGCTCGTTGTAAGACCCGAAAAGTGTGCGCATCCCCGATGTCTTCCCGATATCGCCGATGTACTCGTATGTGGACCGTTCGTAGGCGTCAGTCACTCCCGCCATACCATCTCGAATCATCGCCACCGCGATGGAGAAGAACGCCGTGAACAGAATCATGGCCACCAGAAACCAGCGCACCTGCCTCCTTGTCAGTTCGAAGTTCTGCCATTGTAGAGTGCGGCAGAAGGCTGCCCCCACAAAGAGAACGGCGAGGGTCAGGGCCACCGGCATCAAGTGCCAACGAAAGGCGCTCCACCACGTGCCCCAGACCGTCGCCTCCGGGATGCCTGACACCGCAGCATCGTGAGCGGCCAAGTTTCGCGCCACCAAGCCGCCTGCGGCGATGACGCCTATCAAAAGCGATGCCTTGCGCCGCGAAATGACATACCCGGGGTTCAGATGACGCCAACAGACAAAGAGCCCCAGTGCCAGGGGCAGAAATGCCGTGAAAATGGCTGCCCAGGACCCGCCCGCCGGAGCGAACAAGGCATGGAACGGCGTGGGGTTCAGATAGATAGACTCGAAGCCCACAATCGCCATGGCCGCGACGAGGACCGAATACCACAGAGTCCCGCGCACATACAGCGACATGAGGCGCTTTGCGGTAGGCCCCTTCTCGGGCGCAAGTGCCTGCGCGTGCGTCATGGAAGCAGTCCGCAAATGCTAGGCATTTCCGAGTCGGAGACAAGCGCCCGTGCGTCAGGCGCACAGTGGGCGAGTGAGAAGTATTGGGATCCGGTACGGCGCATGGCCGCAATTCTAGTGATTGAATCCCAGCATGTCCAGAATGGACGAGGCAATCGCATCGGCCTTCACCAGGGACTACCAAACGAGGCCGTGCGGTTTACGTAGGGCGGAATTTGTTCCCGCCCAATCTGCAATCCATGCACCTTCGCAACTTTGTTCGCGGAAGGGGGATAGTATAGGTCACGAAGAAGCGTATACCAGACTTAGTGG
The DNA here is from genome assembly GCA_020847495.1 of Candidatus Hydrogenedentota bacterium. Lineage (GTDB taxonomy): Bacteria > Hydrogenedentota > Hydrogenedentia > Hydrogenedentales > SLHB01 > JAHDWY01. The sequence continues at coordinate 4,659 of JADLCA010000673.1, forward strand.
TTGCCTGGAAGCACCGAAATAGATATAGTGTTTTGGTGCGGAGTTCTTTGAATTGGTCCCCTGGATTGTGTCATACTCAGATGCTCCAGATGACCGCAAACTGCCTTTCCCGAAAGGCCATACCGGGTGCGCGTCCCTCAGGCGGCGGGGCACCCAACGCCCGTGCAGTCAAGACTGACACGTCACGCTAGTTACATGCAGAATCGTTACGAATATTATGCGCTGAGCCAACCGTCGCCGCTGTTGCGGAAAGCGGTCGTGCTGTCGATAGTCCTCCACATCTTCGTGATGGTGGGCATGTCGTGGTCATTTTCCTACAAGCCCGAAGTTATCTATCCGAGCGTATTCGAGGTCCAGCTCATGGGAGCGGGACAACCAGCCGAAGGCGATCCCACAGCCGTGGAACCGCCCGCGCCTCCGCCCCCGGAGCCCCAGCCGGAACCGGAGCCGCCTCCTCCACCGCCCCCAAAGAAGGAGCCGGTGCCGAAGCCTAAACCTCCTGAGAAACCAAAAGAGCAGGAGAAGCCGAAAGAGAAGCCAAAGGAGCCTGAAAAGCCGAAGGAAAAGCCGAAGGAGGATCCCCCAAAGAAGGACCCTCCAAAGGAACAGCCCAAGGAAGTTCCCAAGGAGCAGCCGAAGCAAAAACCTGCGGACGTGCCGGATACTGCGGCCACGGGAAAGCAGCCCGGATCGCCCATAGCGGCGCCGGGAGTCAGCATGGGGCGAGGATTCCCCACAGTTCTCGGCACTTGGGGGGGCTTAGTACAACGAAAGGTGGAGCGGGCCTGGGAAGTGCCCGTTGGAGTGCGAATCGACCCGCTCAATAACGAGGCTATGGTATCGTTCTGGGTGAACCGGGATGGAAGGCTCCTGGGTGAACCCGAAATCGTGAAGCATGCAAATGACCCGGCGATCGGGGAATCGGCCGTTGCCGCTGTCAAGGCGGCGGCGCCCTTCCCTCCATTGCCGGACGCGTACAATAAACCGGAAGTGCAAGTAGTCTATACGTTCGTACCCAAGTGGTAGACGCAGGGGAGGAATACCCATCGTGAGAATCCTCAGGATCCTTTTGCCGTTTCTAGTCGTCGGTCAGTGTATGGCCCAAGTTTCCGGCACCATTGTAGGTGGCCCTAACGATGCGCGCATCGCGATCGCGGCTCCGCCGTTTGCGACGGTACCCGGCAAGGAAGCGCTCGGCTCCGAAATGGCCGCGGTGCTATCCAACGACCTCGAATTCAGCGGCCTCATTCGGCCCTTGACCCGGGATCTGTTCCCCGCCGGTTTTGCCGGCTTCACCAGCGACGCCACCCAGATCAATTTCGATGCGTGGCGTCACACGCCTGCGCAGTTTCTTGTCCACGTCTATGTCACGTCAGAAGCGGGCAAATTGGCCGCGGAGTGCCGCCTGATGGATGTGGCCACCGGGCAGCAGGTCGTGGGCAAGCGCCTCGCCAGCGAAGAATCTTGGTGGCGCCTGATCGCCCACCAGTTCGCCGATGAAATCGTTCGCTTCCTGGACGGCGAGCCCGGCATCGCCACATCGCGCGTCTGCTACAGCGGCGGCACGACGGGCAAGAAGGAAATCTACGTCGCGGACTACGACGGCGCCAATGAGACGCAATTGACCAAGCACGGGTCCATTTCGATTCTCCCGGCCTTTTCCCCGGACGGGTCGAAGATTGCCTACGTCTCCTACAAGGACCGCTACCAGTTCCTGTATATCTACGACCTCGCTTCCGGCAAGTCCACGGCCCTTTCCAAGGAAGTGGGCATGAACAGCGCCCCCGCGTGGGCTCCGGACGGCAAGCGCTTGGCCATGGTGCTGAGCAAAGACGCAAATTCGGAAATCTACCTCGTCAACGCGGACGGGTCGAATAAGCAGCGCCTGACCAACAACGCGGCCGTCGACTCTTCCCCCTGCTTCAGTCCGGACGGCAGGCAGATCGCTTTCGTCAGCGAACGCGGAGGCAATCCGCAGATTCACGTGATGGATGTGACCGGAGGCAACCCGCACCGCGTGTCATTCCAGGGCGGCAAGGCGTATGACCCGGCATGGTCACCGGACGGCAAGTCGATCGCGTACGTCGTCGAGACAGGTGGCGCGGGATTTGAAATCTATGTGATGAACGCGGACGGCAGCAATCCCCGCCAGTTGACGGCTTCCGGAGGCTCGAATGAATCTCCGAGCTGGTCCCGCGATTCGCGGCATGTGGTGTTCAGCTCGACCCGCTCCGGCTCTCCCGAATTGTGGACCGCCAACGTGACTACGGGCGAGAACCGCAAAGTGGCCTCCATCGGCGTACGTGCCCAAGGGCCGGACTGGGGTCCCCGGCGCTAAGCCGGGCGACCCGGTGCGGAAGCCTCGCGCGATTGGTTTGCCAGCTTCGGCGTGTTGTGGATTGGTGACCGCGCTTGTCGCCGCGCCAAGCGCGGTCATTCCGTGAACCTGGAGTCGGTAGTCGAACCCGGGAACGCCACGCACCAGCGCGGCAAACCATGAAGATAGCACCGGTTTGAAAGTCGAACGGGGCTCACCCAAATGGTGATGGCACCTTTTTCCCAATGCCCTGCGCAATGCAATCTCATAACGCGGAACGAACTCAACGGCCATTTCCAGGATGAAGAGGTCTCATGGGCATTAAGACAGTCGTCTCGAACCGGCGCGCGCATCACGACTACCACATCCTCGAGAAGTTCGAGGCCGGCATCGAATTGCGCGGCACGGAAGTGAAATCGCTGCGCGGCGGCCACATGGTACTCAAGGACAGCTACGCGGACATCATCGACGGCCAACTGTTCCTCGTGGGCGCGCACATCAGCCCTTACGAGCAGGGAACGGCGTGGAACCACGAACCCGAACGCAGCCGTCGCCTGCTGATGCACCGCCGTGAAATCGATCGCCTCGATGCGCAAGTCAGTGAGAAGGGTCTGACCCTCGTCCCGCTCAGTGTCTACTTCAAGGAAGGCCGGGCCAAGGTCGAGCTGGGCCTGTGCCGCGGTAAGCAAACCATCGACAAGCGTCGCTCCATCCAGGAGCGGGAAGTAAAACGCGAAATCGACCGCGCCGTGAAGAGCGTCAGGAAGGGGTAAGTCCCGTTACTTGAATCGCCTTTGTAACTCCTTTCCTGATAGCCAGTTGCACAATCCAATATCCCCGATGAACAGCTGCATAACGTCTGGTGAATCCCGTTGTGCAATCTACCTTGCGACAATTAATAGCCTATGATACACTGTAGACCACGGGCAGATTCCCGGATTTCAACTTCTTAGCGGGTGCACAAGAGCCGTGGTGGGGCTCGGGGCGTCTGCCCAGAACCGCGAGAGTTATACTCAACAGGGTGGATGAGGTGGAGTGCGTCTTTGGCGAAGTGCGCGCTAACGCAATTGAGGACTCACCATGTGCTGGACACTCGATTCAAAGAACATCCCCCTTGATCCCCCTTCAAAGGGGGACTTGTGCAATACTATGTCTGTGGATTAACAAAAGACATCAGGCCAACACATGGCCTCGTGGTGCGAAGCATGCGCGGCCCGAAGGGCATGCGTTCACGTCCCCCTTTGAAGGGGGCAGACCCGCAGGGTCTAGGGGGATGTTACGCTTCTGAGTCGACGTCTGCCTGCCTCGTCTTTGAAGGGGCCGGCACGAAGTGCCGAGGGGGATGTGAGGCCGCAGAGTGGTCTCGTGTTTGAGTGAAACTGTGGACTGACGCGAAAGCGAGATGCGGGAAATCATCTTCAGGGGGGTCGCGTATGATGGACACGAACGTGAACACGTGGACGGAAGAAGCCAAAACGTATCTGGAAGGCTATCTGAGCCGGGTGGAAGCATTGCTGACCGGCCAAGGGGGAGATGCCCGGGAAGTCGTGAATGACCTTCGCGACCACGTGGAGCGTCTCGCAGTCACCGATGCAGGCGCGTTGGTGGCGCTCTCGGATGTGAAACGGCTGTTGTCGACCGTCGGCACGCCCGAGGAAGTCGCCGCCTCGTGGGCTGAACTCGGCGACAAGGCGGACGCCAAGGATCCATGGTCCCCTTCGTACCTGAACGCGACGCCTCCTGCCCCCGACAACACGCGCCGCGCGGCCTGGATCATCGCGGCTGCCGCTATCGTTTTCGTGCTCCCGTTTCTCGTCTATATGATTCGCGGTGAAGTGCCGGACCCCACTCCGCCGCTGGAGCAAGCGCAGGAAACAGTCACTCCGAGAGTGGGACTTCCCCCCGTCCGCGTGGCCAAGGAGAATGACCCCACGGGCTCGTGGGTGAGCGTGGATTTCGTCGAGAGGGTGGAGGACTTCCAGCCCGGTAAGAAGGCCTGGGCAGGAGAACTATTCCTGAAGAACCTCGAGTGTTTCGCGGACGGCCGCACGTCCATTGGCGAACACTGGAAGAATGGCCAGCTTATGGACCAGGAAAGTCCTGCAACCGCGCCGTACTACCTCAAGAACCTGGACAATAAGCAGTACCTGTTTCTCCCTTGGTTCAGCGGAGACGTTACCATCCGCGGGCAGAACCCCCGGTATTACGTCCTGGCACGCAGCGAAGATGTTGGTGAGACGGTTGCGGAGGTGCCCAAGGACGTGACGCCCACGGGCGCCGAAGCACAAGGGACCTATGCGGATTTGACCGGAAGCTGGACAAGCGTCGACTTCGTCGCAAAGGTCGAGGATTTCAAGCCCGGCGCCAAGTCGTGGAGCGGTGAGTTGTTCTTGAAGGACCTGGATTGCACGCCCAATGGAGGCACCTCCTTGGGATACACCTGGTGGGCGGACGGCCGTGTCATCGGGCAAGATGGAAAGACCCAGGCCACGTACCAGGTGAAGACCTTTGGTGATAACACATATCTGTTCCTGCCGTGGTTGAGCGGCGATGTGACCATTCGCGGGATGGCGCCCAAATACTACGTTTTGAAGAGGCAGGCAAGCACCAGCCAGACAGCTTCCGCGCCGGCCCAGTCCGGCGGCGACATCACAGGTGTCTGGCGCAGTGTGGATTTCGTACCGCGCGTTGAGGACTTCCAGCCCGGCAGGCGCAACTGGAGGGGTGACCTGTTCTTGAAGGAACTGAGTTGTTCCGACGATGGAACGACATCCATTGGCTACACATGGTCGTCAGATGGACGCATTGTGTCCAAGGACGGAAAGGCCCAAGCCCGGTTCTACACCAAGCAGGAAAATGGCGGCGCCTATCTCTTCCTTCCGTGGCTGAGTGGCGACGTGACCATTCGCGGCATGGCGCCCAAGTATTACGTGATGCAGAAAGCGGGATAGTTTCGTTAACGGGAGACGCCGGATGAAGACCAAACATGTCCTGTGGTTCGTGCTGGCGATGCTTGCCATCGACTGGATACTGGGTGCGGCGCAGGCGGCCCACGTGATTCCTCTGTGGACGTTTCTGGTGGCCAACATACCGTTCGGCCTGCCCTATGTCTGGCTCGAATCGCATTGGACCGGCACCCGCTACGATGTCTACGGCTACACCGTGAGCGATACGATATCGCTCGCGGTGTTCTTCTTCACGGTCATTGCGCAAGGCTGGCTGTATGCCGTCTGCTTCCAGCACTGGCAGCAGACGCGAAGCAGGAAAGTTGCGGGAGCGCAGCCGATCTGATCAGGGCCGGTCGGACAAGAGCCATGTGTGACACAGGCGCCATCGCCTGTCATCCCAATCCGAGCTACTTCGCATTCAGCCGCAGTTCCATCACCCAGACCTTGTCCTGGCCCACGTTCGTGTTCCAGTTCGTGGCCCATACCACGCGGGATCCGTCGCGCGAGATGGACGCCTGGGTCTCTTCCCAATAACTCCCGCGCGTGCCGTACACCTTCGCGAGATAGTAGACCTGCGGCCTATCCCGGTCGAGTTTGACCAGCGTGACGGTCCGGTCGAGCCAGTTCTGTTCCTGCGCGCCCTCATCTGTCGTGGTCGAGACCACACACCAGCCTGGATAGTTGCAGGAAACGTGCACGCC